>PMDT01000225.1 GCA_003154555.1 Spirochaetaceae bacterium | reverse complement strand
GGCGTCGAGGTGGGCAACATCTTCAAGCTGGGCACCCGCTACAGCGCCGCCGTCGGGGCGACGTACCAGGACCCCGAGGGGCAGGAGAAGCCTGTCGTCATGGGCTCCTACGGCATCGGGGTGGGGCGCCTGCTTGCCTGCATCGCGGAGGAGCACCACGACGCACAGGGCCTGTGCTGGCCGCTCGCCGTGGCGCCATTTGCGGTGCACGTCGTCGCCCTTGGCGCAGCGGGAACGGAAGCAGGGACCGAGGCGGCCCGCCTGTACCAGGCGCTCCTGGATCGGGGCGTCGACGCCATGTTCGACGACCGCGAGGAAAGCCCCGGCGTGAAATTCGCCGACGCCGATCTTATCGGCATCCCGATCCGCATCACGGTGAGCGCCCGCTCGCTTAAGGCAGGCGGCGTGGAGATGAAGCTGCGCGAGCGCCCGGAGAAAACCGTCGTGCCGTCGGCTTCCGCTTTGGAACGCGTCGAGGGTGAGCTGCGCGCGATGCAGGATTCACTCGACGCGGCAGCGGACCGGGCAGGGGCGCAGACTACTCCAGCGGTGTGACTTCCGTGCGACACGGCGCCGCGATGCCCAGGCCGCGGCAGGCTGCGTCGGAGGCGCGTTCCGCCATGAGGCGGAATGTCGTGAGCTTTCCGCCCATGACCGTGATGAGCCCGTCGATGCCGGAAACCGAATGGTCGACGATGGTGAAATCCCTGCTCCAGAGATGGGGATCCTGGCCGCGCGGTCCTTTTACCTCTCCGTCGTAAAGCGGTCGGACGCCGGCCCAGGAGTGCTTGATGGGGAGCGTTGCAAGCCCGGGCACGAGCAACGAGACCTGTTCCCGGATCCTGCGGGTCTCCACGTCCGTTACCTGCGCATCGTCTGGATCATCCGTGGGGATGATGGTGGTGCCGGCGATGCTCACCCCGCCGCGCGGCAGCACGATGTCCCCGTCACCGGGCGGCTGCAGGCGGTTGACCACGTGGCGCACGTGCCGGCCTGCGAATGCAAGCATGGCTCCGCGGGCAAGAGACATGCTCATGACGGCACCCGCGAGGCGGGCAACCTGTGCGCTCCAGGGGCCCGCGGCGATGATCGTCACCCGGCTGCGCAGCTCGAGGGCCGCGCCTGTCCGCCCGTCCTTCAGGCAGACGCCGATGACCCCCTTGCCGGCCTTGATGAACCGATCCACGCCATGATGGGTGAGTATCGATGCGCCGTGCGCTTCGGCGCCGCGCGCCAGGAGGGCACAAAGCGTGAAAGCATTGCAGACGGCATCCGGCACTTCGAAGGCCCGGACGATCTCCGGGTTGAGCCCCGGCTCGCGGGCAAGGGCATCTGCGCGCGGAATGTCCCGGACCGATACGCCTGCGGCTGTGCATGCACGCGTCCAGGAATCGACGTAGCCGGGGTCATCACCGGGTGCCAGGACGAAAAGACCCGCCGTGTCCGTCACGGCACCGGCAGCCATTCGCTTTACCGTGACGCTTTCCCGGGCGCATTCCCGGGCCGTTTCAGGGTCGGTCACCGCGTAGCGGGCGCCCGAATGCAGCAGGCCGTGATAGCGGCCGGTGGTTCCAGCGCCCAGCCCGCCGCGGTCCACGAGCGCGACGCGCACGCCGCGCAGGCTCAAATCCCACGCGATGCCGCAGCCCGTGGCGCCCCCGCCGATGACGATCGCATCCACCTGCATCGACTCACCCGATCCCCGCGTCGGTCTATCCTTTCTCCGCGGGAAGGGTCAACCCATTGATGCGATGGCCTCATCCCGCTACAGTGTCTCCCACTTCGAAAGGAAGGAGCAGGCAGATGGCGCAAAAGCTCAAGGTCGGTATCGTCGGCGCGACGGGAATGGTGGGCCAGCGATTCGTGACGCTCCTGGCGGATCACCCCTGGTTCGAGGTCGTCACGGTCGCCGCCAGCGAACGCTCGGCCGGGCGCAGCTACGAAGAGGCCGCCGCGGCGCGGTGGGCGATGGCCGCTCCCGTTCCTCCCGACATCGGCAGGCTGGTCGTGAAGAACGCCGCAAAAGTGGAGGAGGTGGCTGCCGGGGTGGACTTCATCTTCTGCGCCGTGGACATGCCGAAGGAAGAGACGCGCGCGCTGGAAGACGCCTACGCAAAGGCGGAAACCCCCGTGGTCTCCAACAACTCGGCGCATCGCCTGACGCCTGACGTCCCGATGGTCCTTCCGGAGGTCAACGCCGAACACCTTGACGTGATCCCCCGGCAGAGAAAGAGGCTGGGCACGACGCGAGGATTCATCACCGTGAAGCCCAACTGCTCCATCCAGAGCTACGTGCCCGCGCTGAACGCGCTGCGCGAGTTCGGCATCGCGAAGGTGTTCGTTGCCACCTACCAGGCGATCTCCGGCGCCGGCAAGACCTTCAAGGACTGGCCGGAGATGATGGACAACGTGATCCCCTACATCGGCGGGGAGGAAGAGAAGAGCGAGAATGAACCGCTGAAGGTCTGGGGCTCCGTGCATGGCGATGGCATCGTGAACGCGGAGGGACCGGCGATCAGCAGCCAGTGCATCAGGGTGCCGGTGACCGATGGGCATCTTGCCGCGGTGTTCGTTTCCTTCACCCGCAAGCCGACGAAGGACAGGATCCTGGATCTCTGGAAACACTCCGAGGGAAAGCCGCAGAAGCTCGGCCTGCCCAGCGCCCCGAAGCCTTTTCTCACCTACTTCACGGAGGACAACCGTCCCCAGACGAGGCTCGACCGGGACCACGCGGCAGGAATGGGCATCACAATCGGCAGGCTGCGGGAGGACAAGCTCCTCGACTTCCGTTTCGTCTGCCTGTCGCACAATACGATCCGGGGGGCGGCAGGAGGGGCGGTCCTGACCGCCGAGCTTCTGAAGGCGGAAGGCTATCTCACCGCAAAATAGACGGAATTTTTTCCAAGGGCGCTTGACCAATCTGATATTTTTGTGTACTGATATATCAGATTTTTCATAGGCGCTTTAACCCGCCCCACCGTAATTGGCAGCACTCAGAGCTACAACGGGGCGGGTTTTTTTAATCGGGCAACCGTGGTAGTATCGATTTCCTGATCATGAGTGAAACAGTAAACGATCGTCGCAAGTCCCCCCAGGACTCCCACAGCCTCGTCGACAAGGTCTACGACTATCTCCTTGATCGCATCATCACCGGCGCCATCAAGTACGGGGACGCGATCAATATCAAGAAGGTCGCGGCCGAGCTTTCCGTGAGCAGCATGCCGGCGCGCGAGGCGGTGAAGAGGCTGGAGCTGGAAGGCGTGGTCACCATCAAGCCGCGCAGCGCCTGCCGTGTGCGCGTCCCCTCCCGGCGGATGATCCTGGAGGTCTACGAGCTGAGGGAGGCCCTGGAAGTATTCGCGGTGACCCGCTGCGCGGGCGCACTCCCTCCTGACACGCGGCAGAGAATGCAGGACATCGTCGAGGGGATGCGGCACGTTTCCGGCGAGCAGGACCCGGTGGCCCGCGCGCGCAATGCAGCCGATCTCGATCGGCGCTTCCACGAGGAGATTATCGGCCTGGTGGGCAATGAGCTGCTCAGCACATTTTCCCGCCAGATCAGCCTCCACGTGAACATGACGCTGATGCACGAAAAGACCTACAACACCCTGGAGAAGGAGTGGCCCGACATGCATGCCGACGTGCTCCAATGCATCCAGACGGATCCGCCCCGCGCGGTGAGCCTTCTGCGGGAGCATTTCGCCCGGGCGACCGAGCTCTGGAAGGCAAACGGCGAGGATTTTCCCGCGGGCTGATCAGCCCGATGCCTCGACCAGGTAAAACTTCACGATGCCCGACTTGAAGGGATGGACCGGGGAATCCAGCCAGCCATTCGACGCATACACGGCCGATGTAACGCCGGTATATGTGCCGGCCTGCACGACGGCGGGGAGCCATGCGGGACTCAATCGTGACGCCTCCACTCCCTCCAGCCTTTCGATTGGGGGGATGGTGAACATGTCGAGCCTGCTGTTGCCGACAAATGCAAGATGGCTTTTTCCCTTGTCGTAGTAGTAGGAAAGCAGGACCAGTGAGCCCTGATCGGCAAGAGCCTGGATCTGGGGCAGGGAATACCTTTTCGGATCGAGCAGAAACAGATGCGGATTGCTCTGCCATTCCCGGTAGACGACGTCAGGAGCCTTGAGCCCGTTCGGAAAGGCTTTTTCATAGGTTTCACGTCCGAAATACTTCCTGAGCGTGTCTGCCACGAAGACATTGCAGAAGGTCGTGGATCCCCTGGCCTGGTATCTGACTGCGGTCGCTGTGGTCATGACGCCCTGCCAGAAGGGGAGGCTGTCGCCCGGAGTGTGGACGTAGACGCCTGTCTCATGGGGGACTGACCACGGCGCGCTCACGCAGGAGCTGAGGATCATGGAAATGCCGATGAAAGCTGCTGCCAGGCGCTTCATGGTGGTGAGTAAAGACATAGCACCAAAAGGCCGGGATTTCGTGCCGCCGTCCTCATCGACGGGAACAGGCGCGCATCCTTTCTACAAAGGCGCTCTTGCTCCCCGGACGTGATGGGCGAAGCGGACGGCCGCCTTCGCGGTCTGCGCGATCTGGAAGTCCTGCATCGCGTCGAATGACCGGAGGAGCCTTTCCTTGTCGGGATAGACGTCCAGGCCGCCCGCCTCCAGCGCAAGGAGAAGCTCATGCGTGGCCTCGATGGTCGAAAGGCACCACGCGGCGGGCTGGTNNCGGACGACCGTCCGTGCGCAGTGCCATGTCGCATCGATGAGAAAGACGACGAGCCTGCGTCCACCGAGCGCGGCGGCGGGGAAGCCTCTGCCGACGACGAAGGCGCCTGCTCCCGGATACAGCAGAATGGGGTAGTTCGCGGGATCGTCGATCAAGGCGCGAACCCTCGCGTTGGCGTCGAAGCTCACGCCCTGGATGATTTCACTGTTGGCGAGGTTCAGGCACGTCAGTCGCCGTGTTGTGCATTTCTGATGGCGGAACTCCTTCGGGTGCATGAGGA
>PMDT01000314.1 GCA_003154555.1 Spirochaetaceae bacterium | reverse complement strand
CGATCTTCGCGTAGGCGGTCTGGAAAACGGGGAAGCCCAGCGTTCCCGGCTTGAAATAGAACTTCTCCCAGAATGCCGGATAGGTGTGCGGAATGTGCACCTTTCTCATTTTGCCCAGGTATGAGCCGTCCGCATCGAGAACGGCGGCCGTGTTGAAGTACACGCCCTCCTGCTCCATTTCGTAGACGGGAACGATCATGACCATTTTGTTTTTGCGCGCGATGGGGGCCAGGCGCTCCGTGATGGGCCCGGGAACGGGCTCCGCCGTCTTGTACCACTTGATATCCTGCTCGGCCGGGAAATAGGGTCCGTGGAAGATTTCCTGCAGGCACAGGATCTGCACTCCCTTCCTGCCCGCCTCATCGATGAGGGGCAGGTGCTTTCGGATCATGGCCTCCTTGATCTCGGCAAGTGAGCCTTCGTGCGTGGGATTGGATGCCTGTATCAGTCCGCAGCGGATCGTGCGTGGCATGGGCGCGCTCCTTTCAGGCGATGAGGATGAAACGAATTATAGGTGATGGCGGGACGGTGCGTCAAAGGGAATTTATTCATCGCGTAGATTTTTATTTACAAATGCCGTGACGGGTCCTATACTGCATTCGTTCGCGTCGGCTTGGATCGAATACGCCGCTGCATGACGCGCGGTACACCGTGCGATCCGGCGGCAACTCTGAAGAGCCGACGCGTCATCACTCACATACTGACAGGCGCCGTTCCGGGAATGAGGCATTTTCCCGCGTGCTTCCTTCGACGCGGGTGATTTTTTTCCAAGGAGGCTCTCATGAGCAATGCCGGGCTCTCCCCACGGATGGAAAAGGGCTTTGATATCGCCCAGGCCGTCGCCGAGGCGGATCGATGCCTCCTCTGTTACGATCCCCCCTGCTCGCGCGGATGCCCCGCGGAGACCGACCCGGGCGCATTTATCCGCAAGTTGCGCCTGCACAACGTCACGGGCGCCATCCGCACCATCAAGGTGAATAACATCCTCGGCGGCGCCTGCGGCGTCCTCTGCCCGACTGCCCGTCTCTGCGAAAAGGAATGCAGCGCCACGGGCATCGGCAGGCCCGTGGAGATCGGCAGGATACAGCGGGCGCTCGTGGAGCATGCGTGGAAAATCGGCTTCCAGCCGCTGCCACGGCCCGCGGTGACGCGCGGGAAGGTCGCCGTGGTCGGCTCCGGCCCCGCCGGTCTTTCGTGCGCCGCGGAGCTCGCACTCGGCGGGTACGCGGTAACGGTCTTCGAGGAACGCGGGCAACCGGGCGGCGTGATCCGTTATGGCGTGCCCGCCTACAGGTTCGACCAGGACTTTCTCACGCATGAGCTGGCAGACCTGGAGCATCTCGGTGTGAAGTTCGCCTGCCATGCCCGCATCGACGGAGCGGCCGGCGCCCAGAAGCTGCTCGCTGAAGGCTACAAGGCGGTATTCCTGGCGCCAGGGCTCTGGGCGGCGGATCGCATCCCGGGCGGCGAAAGGGTCGCAGGCGTCATGACGTCGGTGGAGTTCCTCGCGGGCTTGCGCGATGGGAAACAGGCAGCGATGGCAAGGCTCGTGGAGGGCAAGGTGGTCGCCGTCGTTGGTGGAGGCAGCGTCGCCATGGACTGCGTCGAATCAGCGGCGCAGCTCGGGGCGCGGGATGCGTACCTTGTGTACCGACGATCGTTTGCGCAGATGCCCGCTGAGGAGGACGAGCGCCTTGCCGCGCTTCGCCTCGGCGCCCATTTCCTCATGCTCAATCAGCCGGTGGGCTACGCGGTGAACGCGACCGGAGAGGTCACCGGCGTGAAGCTCGTCCGCACCCAGCTCGGCGACATGGACGCATCAGGGCGCAGGAAGCCGCAGGAGATCAAGGGCTCGGACTGGACGCTGGATGCGCAGGTCGTGATCGAGGCCATTGGCAACCGACCGGACGGCGCGGAATGGAGAGGCATTGTGAAAGTGGACCAGGCGGGTCTGATCGTCACGGACAAGACCACGGGGGCCACCTCGGCGAAAACTGTCTTTGCGGGGGGCGATATCGCACGCGGTCCCGGCCTGGTCGTGGAAGCGGTACAGGACGGCAAGCTCGCGGCCCGGGCCATCCGGGCATCGCTCGAATAGGGGAGGCAGAACATGTCCAACACACACATCGATATGTCCGTGAGCTTCTGTGGGGTACGATTTCCCAACCCGTTCATTCTCTCCTCGTCACCGGTGTCGAACAGCGCGGAGATGGTGGAGAAGGCATACGCGGAAGGCTGGGGAGGCGTCTGCTACAAGACGCTGAACTCGGACCGGATTCCCATCATCCATCCATCGCCGCGCATGAACGCCTACCACTACGAAGGCAAGAGGCTCGTCGGCCTGCAGAATGTCGAGCAGATATCTGACCGTCCCTTGAAGGACAATCTCGCGGATTTTCTCTATCTGAAAAAGAAGTACCCCGATCACCCGGTCATTGCGAGCATCATGGGGTTCTCCAATGACGAATGGGCATATCTTGCAAAGGCGGCGGCGGACCACGGCGCCGACATGCTGGAGCTCAACTTTTCCTGCCCGCACATGACGGTGGAGGGCTCGGGTCACAAGGTGGGACAGGCATTCCACCTGCTTGAGAAGTTCACTGCCACCGTGAAGAATGCAGTAAAAATTCCCGTCATGGCAAAGATGACGCCGAACATCACCGACATGACGGAGCCCGCGATCTATGCAAAGAAAGGCGGAGCCGACGCGATCTCCGCGGTGAATACATTCCGCGGCATCTCGGAGATCGGGCTGGACGACTGGGTGGCAAAGCCGAATGTCTTCGGCGTGGGCGCCATGAGCGGGTACTCGGGCGCCGCGATCAAGCCCATCGCGCTGCATTTCATCGCCGAGATGGCGCAATGCGCCGAGCTTGGCCTTCCGCTGTCCGCCATGGGCGGCGTGGAGANNGAGACGTGGATCGACGCCCTGGAGTATCTCCTGGTCGGTGCCACCACGGTGCAGGTCACAACGGGAATCATCAAGTATGGCTACCGCATCATACGCGACATCCTTGAGGGGCTGTCGGACTACATGGTCTCCCGCGGGATCACGCGCGCGGAGGACCTGATCGGCAAGGCGCTTCCCAAGCTGCAGACCACCGATCATTTCGACCTGGAGCGCCAGGGAGTTGCCGCCTACGACATGGATCGCTGCGTGGGCTGCGGGCAGTGCT
>PMDT01000169.1 GCA_003154555.1 Spirochaetaceae bacterium | reverse complement strand
GGTTGACGGCATTGCTGCCGCCGCCACCGACGCCGACTACCTTGATGACCGTCGGGCTGATGCCCTTGCTGTCGAAAAGCTCGATGTTCATGTCCCCTCCCGTGCATGAATCCCGAAACGTGATGCCGTGTCATGCGCCAGCCGCCGTGAGGCGGGTTTGTGCGGCGCTCCTCGTGTCTCCTTTAGAAAAAGTCCTTGAACCAGGTCCGCATTCTTTCCCAGACGCTGGTGAATGTGCTCTCGCTGGAGCTGGTATCGAATCCCTCGCTGCCCTCCCGCGAAGCGCCGAACATCACCAGGCCCACGCCGGTGGAATACATCGGGTCGTGGTACTCCTCCACCAGGCCGCCCAGCTTCACGGGGTAGCCCACGCGCGCCGGCAGGCCGAAGATCTCGGAGGCCAGCTCCCCCGTGCCGGCCAGCAGCGAGCCGCCGCCGGTGAGCACCACCCCGCCGCCCAGCAGGTGCAGGTATCCCTTCTTCTCGATCTGCTCCTTGACCATGCCGAGGATCTCCGCCATGCGCGGCTGGATGATCTCCGCCATGCTCCGGCGGCCGATCCTGCGCGGGGGTCTCCCGCCGACCCCGGGAATGATCACCTCGTCGTCCTCCAGGACCGCGGGCACGTAGCAGCAGCCATGCTCCTTCTTCACCTTCTCCGCCACTTCCAGGGGCGTCTTCAGCATGATGGAGATGTCGCTCGTCACCTGCTCCCCGCCGATGGAAAGCACCTCCGTGTGGTACGGAGCCCCCTCGAGGTGGACCAGGACATCGGTCGTGCCGCCGCCGAGGTCGATCAGGAGCACGCCCAGCTCGCGCTCGTCGGCGGAAAGGACGGCCTTCGACGATGCAAGAGGCTCCAGCACGATGTCGTTTACCTTGAAGCCGGCCCGGTTCACGCATTTCACGATGTTCTGCGCCGAGGTGACGGCGCCCGTGATGATGTGGGCCTCCGCCTCCAGGCGCACGCCCACCATGCCAAGCGGGTTCTTGATACCGCCCTGCTGGTCGACGATGAACTCCTGGGGGATGACGTGCAGGACCTCNNTGATCTCGCGGTCCTTGCCCGTGACCGCCACGACGCCGCGGGAATTGATCCCTTCTATATGGCCGCCGGCGACGCCGGTGTAGACGCCGTGCACCTCGCGGCCCGACATGAGCTCCGCCGACTCCACTGCGTTCTGGATCGACTTCACCGTTGCTTCGATGTTGATCACGACGCCGCGGCGCAGACCCCGGGACGGCGTCGTGCCGACGCCGATGATCTCCAGCTGCCCGG
The DNA here is from genome assembly GCA_003154555.1 of Spirochaetaceae bacterium. Taxonomy (GTDB): domain Bacteria; phylum Spirochaetota; class Spirochaetia; order SZUA-6; family Fen-1364; genus Fen-1364. The sequence goes on along the minus strand of PMDT01000169.1, from coordinate 2,141 downwards.
TCTCGTTGTATTCGCCGATGATGGCGCAGACCTTTGTCGTGCCGATGTCCAACCCGACGATCAATTCCTCGGCTGCCGCCACGGCGTTATCCCTCCCTCACGGCGTCGGTACTCCGCGCATTTTCCTCACGGCGTCGGTACCCCGCGCATTTNNCCGCGCAATTTGTACACGACGTCGCCACCGCGAAAATCAAGCTCCTGAATATCGCCCACGATGCCCTGCTGCGACAAGAGGTCCAGCACCATGAGCGCGTCTTTCAGCAGGCTCTCGTCGATGCTGCCGCGCGTGCGCACAGGCACTGTCGAACTCGTGAGGTAGACGAGCAGGTCGAAGCCCTGGGCGGGGTCGGAGCCCGGGCTCACGATCCGCACCTCGGAGATAAGCCCATACAGCGACGGCGACCTGTCTCTCACCGCGCGCAAGTCACGAAACAGGGTGCGGTACGGGGCCGGGAGCTGTGCTCCCAGCTCCATGCTTCCGCCCGTAAGACCCGAGACGACAGGGAGGTCGATGTCGGAACTGGTCGTTCCGACCTTGAAGACGATGCCCTGGTCGTCGACGAGAACGGGAAGGCTGCGGCCGGACGCGGAGGCAAGGACCACGGCGGCGGGCTGCCGGCCCCACACGGTCATGCGCAGCGTGTCAGGGAATACTTTCTCCACAACGGCGCTGCGCACGAGCGGGCTCGCTTCCAGCCTCTTCTGCACCGCCGTCGAGGAGACGCTGTAATAGTGCTCGCCCCCCTGGATGCCCGAGAGACTCAAGACCTGGTCCTCCGCGAGCTGCACATCGCTGTGCACGACGATGTGACGGATCCGCATGGCGGGCTCGGCAACGAATCGTGCAAGGAGCGCGAGAGCGCAGAGCGCGATGAGGGCGACAAGCACCGGTCGCGCCCACTTCACCGTCGGTCGCGCGTCGTTACCCTGTGCGCCGTCGCGCAATGCTGCGGCATTAGACATCGGAGACCCTCCGGGAGAGATTCACAAGGAGACCGCACATCACGAGTGTGACGAAAAGCGACGAGCCGCCCGCAGAGAAAAAGGGAAGCGTGACACCCGTTGTCGGGACCAGGCCCACCGCCACCGCCATGTTGAGCAGCGCCTGCAGGCAGATCGCGGCGGTGATGCCGAATGCCGTGTAGGAGGAGAAGCGGTCGTCGGCGCGCAGCGTGATGCGGAATCCCCGCCATGCAAGGAGGCCGAAGAGCACCACGACGAACAGCGCGCCGATCAGGCCCGTCTCCTCCCCGATGATCGTGTAGATAAAGTCCGAATACGACATCGGCAGCGGTCCGAGCTTCGCGGCGCTGCGACCCAGGCCGCGGCCCCAGAGACCGCCGCTCACGAGGGCGGCTTTCGCGGTGACGAGCTGGTAGCCGGCATCCGCGCTGTGGGACGAAAGGTCGAAGAATGCAAGGAGCCGCTGCACCCGGTGCTCGCGGGTGAAGATCAGCAGGAAGCCGAGCGGCACGGTGAAAACCGTGAGCAGGAGCAGGTGCAGGGCGGGCACACGGGCGATGAAAAGCATCGCAAATCCTATGACAAGGACGAAGACCGCTGTGGAATAGTCGTTCTGCAAGAGGATGATGCCCGCGAAGGCGCACGTCACGATAAAGGGCGGGATCAGGTTGTTCATCGTCGACCTCGGGTCCGTCTCCCGGCGCGCGAAATAGGACGCCAGGTAGAGGATGAGGCTTACCTTGACCAGCTCGGAAGGCTGGAAAGACTGGCCGAACATGCTGATCCAGCGCCGCGAGCCCAGGATGCTCGTGCCGACGCCGGGCAGGAAGGGAAGCAGGAGACCGGCAAGCGTTCCAAAGAGGATCAACGGAATCCACGTGCGGATGGACGACAGCGGGGTGAGCGAGATCACGAACGCGGCCACGCCGCCGAGCGCCGCCCAGATGAGCTGCCTTTTCAGGATGTACAGCGGATCCCCGCGGACCCGGTCGGAGAATGACGACGAGCTGGAAAACAGCAGCGCCAGGCCGACGCCGAGGATCACGATGAGCAGCATCACCAGGAACATGTCGCCGCGCTGCTTTTCAACTCGCTCCATCTCTCCCCCGGCCACTCTCGGTGGCATTATCCCGGCCACTCCTGGTGGCATTCTCCTGGCCACTCCTGGTGGCATTATC
>PMDT01000265.1 GCA_003154555.1 Spirochaetaceae bacterium | reverse complement strand
CCGCGTAGTCGTACTTGCGCAGTCCTGCCAGGAGCCGTGCACCGATCTCACGGATGACCATGTCGCCGCACTGGTGTCCGAAGTTGTCGTTGATGTTCTTGAACTTGTCGATATCGATCATGAGCCCCGTGAGCGGCACATCCAGACGGATGCTGCGCTCGATCTCCACCGCCAGGCGCGTGAAAAGACTCCGCCGGTTCAGCAATCCCGAAAGGCTGTCGTACGCGGCAATGAGCTCCAGCTCCTTGTTGGCCGACTCCAGCTCTTCATTGAGCCTGCGGATTTTTTCGTAGGCGTCTTTCAGCGTCTTGTTCTGGTCGAGCACGAGCGAGGAAAGCCTCTCTTCCTCGGCAACGGCGATGCGGTAGAACTCGCGCTCTTTGACCAGGTTGGCATGATTGGCCCACCTGATTTCGGCTGCCTTGACGCGCGCCTGCAGCTCGAAAGGGTCGAAGGGGACCCGTATGAAATCATCGGATCCGACCTCGATGGACTTCCTCACCTCGTCGGTCTTCTGCGCAGAAGCGAGTATCAGGAGCTGCACGGGCATTTCTCTTTTTGTCTTGCGAATCGACCGCGCGAGCTCGTAGGAGCCATCATTGTCGAGGTTGGAGGACAAGACGACGATTTGTATTTCACGGGTAGCCAATATGTCAGCCGCGGATTCCCGGGTTCGGGCACTGAACAGGGCAAAGCCCTCCCCTTGAAGCGCAGATTCCATGTTCGCAAGGCTCGCGGGGTCTTTTTCTATCAGCAAAACGTTCAATGACGGCATAATTGCTTATCTACATTACGGCAAAACTCTAGGGACGGTCAATTGCGACAGCCATGACATGCCTGTTCAGGGTGCAACAAGCCGAAGAAGAAGCTGGGAAAGCCCTGCAAGCAGGCCCGCCGCTGCCCCGAAAAGGGCAATCCACCGCATGGGAACACTACTGCCTTTGCCCGTGTCCAGCACGCTGCCAAGGTCGATTCCCTGGACCAGTTTTGCCACTTTTGCCTCAACATCCAACTTCTCGATAATATCCATAGCGTGCTCTGCGGCCAATTTCACGATACGGGATGACGCGAACCCGTCCAGGGCCTTCTTCCTGGCCGCATCAATCGCCAGGACCTCACCAACGGTTTCCTGAGCATGCTCGTCAAGGAGCTTCGTGACAATAGACGCAGCCTTGTGCGACACGGATTTCGCCGTTTCAGGCTGCGTCAGCCACGAAAGCGTCCTTGCGGAGAGCGATTCCGCCATGTCCACGTCACGGACGCCCAGGGAGCGCAGGAACCCGCCCACGGTCTGGCTGCCGCCGGTCAGCCATGACTCAAGAGCTGCAGAGAGGGATGAACGGGTCTGCGCGTCCTCAAGCGATGCAAGAAGCCGCTCGGTGAGGTGCCCGACGGCCTGGCCGAGCTGCCGACGTGGATCGGATGATGACGGGCCGGACGCCACGCGGGTCACCAGGAGGCCGTCGCGCCAGTCTTCGGCCGCTGTGATGAGGAGGCGGATGATGCTCCGCTGCTGGACCGGATCGCGCACGATGCTTTCCAGGGTCTTCACGGTCTCATCGATGATTTCGGGCATCTTTTCGTTCAGTCGGCGGTCGAACTGGCCGGCGCCGATGAGCAGCTTCTGGACGGCATTCAACTTTTCCAGTATCTGCGGCAGGAGCACGCGGCCTTTTTCCGCCATGTAGGCGCGGGTTTCTGCTGACTGCATCCAGAGCACGAGCCTGTCGGCGACCGCGGGGACATAGGGATCGATGACCGCCGACAACTCCTCGATGAGCTCGTTGCTGAGCACCGAGCCTGCCTGCCCGGCGACGATGAAGCCCAGCGATGCGGAAAGCGTGCCCCGGTTTGCCTCGCTGCCGAGGAAGGGAAGCAGGGTGTCCCGGAGAAGCGCCGCAAGCCCCAACTGTCGGACGACGTCCTGCATGCGCCGGGCAGAAAGCGTTTCAATGGCGCTGCTGACGATGTCGCGGATGGCATGGATGGCGGCCCGTGACCGGGGCAATTGCCTCAGAAAGCGCGCCAGCGTTTCCTGCAGAGGAAGGGTTGCGACGAACGCTCCCACCGTGGAAATCGGCATCGCCGCCAGGCGTGCCGTCACGCCTGAGACAGCGATCAACACCTGTTCGGCGGTCCCTTCCGACTGGATCACGCGGCGCAGCGCGTCCTTCGCCGAGACGCTCTGCGCCGCGAGCCTTCCGAGGCTGTGCGCGATGGCGGCGCGGCCGCGAACGGCGAGCGGAGAGGAAGGGGCTCTCAACCGCCGCAGAACCAGGCGGGCGGCAAGCAGCGTAAAAAGCCACCCGACAAGCGCGCCGAGCAGCGGCGGACCGAACCAGATCAGAAACGCGTGGAGCATGGCGACGCTCACTGGAGGGTGGCGGAGAACTGGTCTGCTTTCGCCCGCGTATCGAAGATATCGATATATGATCCGAAGACCCACCCCTTGAGGCCCTGGTAGTCAATGCGGTACCAGTATGCCGTTTCGTTTTCCACGGTATCCTGCGTGTCCGACCTCGTGAGCACCTCCATGACGGCGCCCAGGCGGATGTGGGAAAGCACCGTCGACTGGCTTGTCGCTTCTTCGCGCACGCGGAGCAGGGGCGATTTCACCACTGCCCAGGTCTTTCTGATGCTGAGCACGGCGGTTGGCGGAAGGGTTACGCGCTCCGAGCTTCCATTGCGCGTGCAGGACGCGACCGCTCCGGCGATCAGGAGCATAAATAAGATGCCGACAAATCGATGGATAATAAATGGCCTCTCTGTTGATTTTTCCGTTTCGGGGAACCTATATTTCTCTAGAGATGAAAGACCGCTTTCGCCCACGAGTGCTACTATTCATCATTTTTGCGGTCTGGACAACGGGTTCGCTGTACGCCATGTCCTA
>PMDT01000263.1:9339-16159 GCA_003154555.1 Spirochaetaceae bacterium | reverse complement strand
GAGCCCGACAGGGTGCCCCATTTCGAATGGGCCATCGACAGGAAGGTGCGCGCGGCCCTCGCCCCGGGATGCACATCGCTTTCCGATTTCGCCGACCGCATGGGGCTTGATGCCGTGCTCGCGGAACCCGACTGGACCCGGGAGCCTGCCGGACCGGGGCGATGGCGCACGGAGTGGGGATACACGGTGCAGGAGTCCCAGGAGGAGCACGGCGTCGAGGTCGAGTCCCCGATACGGACCATGGCGGATTTCGAGCGCTACGTGCCGCCGGATCCACATGCCCCGGGACGCTACGCGTCGGTGGAGAGGACGCTCCGCGAGTTTGCGGGGCGCAAGGCGGTGATCGTCCATCTCAACGACGTCTTCTCCCTGCCTCGCTACCTCCTGGGCTATGAAAATCTTCTCATGGCCATCGCTTCGGATCCCGCGCTCGTCACCGCGCTCGTCGAGCTGTCCGTGAATGTGAACCTCGCCATTGCAGAGGAGGTGGCGCGACGGGGCGTGAAGGTCGTCTACACGGGTGACGACTATGCGGGGGACACCGGGCCGCTGATGTCACCCGCCCACTTTCGCGCCCTGTTCGCGCCGGGTCTCCGCCGCGTTGTGCAGGGGTTCAAGTCGCTGGGTCTCCTTGTCATCAAGCATACCGACGGCATGATCTGGCCGCTCATGGACATGATCGTGGAGTCGGGCATCGACTGCCTCGATCCCATCGATCCCGTTGCCGGCATGGATCTCGCGGACGTGAAGGCAAAGCTGGGGACGCGCATCGCGCTCAAGGGAAACGTCGACTGCGCGCACCTGCTGACTCTCGGCACGCCTGAGCAGGTTGCCGCCGCCACGCGCGAGGCGCTGCGGATCGGCGCGCCGGGCGGGGGATTCATCCTCTCGTCGAGCAATTCCATCCATTCATCGGTGAAACCCGAGAATTATCGGGCGATGCTCAACACGCTGCACGAATACGGCCGCTACCCGATCACGGCGTAAGCGGGTGCCCGATGCACGGGATCAGCCGGCGCCGGCCTTCTGGAGCTGGTTGGTGAAGGGCCGCGCGATCTTGTCCGTGAAGAAGCTCCCGGTGTACCCGATGTCCCGGGAGACGCGGAAGGCGCATTCAAGCACGAGCTGCTCGAAAGCGGCCTGCCTCTGGTTGCGGAAGGTCGACACGAGCCCCGTGATACCGAGACCCGCAACGACCTTGCCCTCCACGTCGAAGACCGGTGCGCCGACGCATCGCACCCCCTCGTTGTATTCCTCGTTGTCGTAGGCGAGCCCCGTCCTCCGCACGTCCTCCAGTTGCTTCATGAGCTCCGTGCGCAGGAGGATGGTGTGCGGCGTGAGACCCGGCAGCCTCGGCGGGATGATGCGCTTGATCTCCTCCTCTGCATCGAAGGCAAGAACGGCCTTTCCGTAGGCGTTGGGATGGTAGAAGACAATTCCTCCCGGCACGACCCGCAGGAAGTACTGGACCTCGGGGCTCACGGTGTCGAGCACCAGCATCTTGTCCCCCTGCGGAATCTGGATCTGGCAGGTCTCCTCCGTCTCCCTGCAGAGCCATTCCAGGTGCGGCCGGGCCCGCTGGCGCAGCTCGAACCTGATGTACAGGCTCATGCCGAGTGTGAAGACCTTCGTGCTGAGCTGGTAGCCGTCGGAAAAGGGATCCTGGACCGTGTAGGCGCGATCCGTCAGTCGCTTGAGGATGCGGAACACCGAGTTGATCGGTATGTTGAGGCTGCGCGACAGCTCCGTGGCGCCAAATGGCCGCGGATGCGAGGCCATGAATTCCAGGATATCGAGCGTCCTGTCGACCGCGGGCGCCGAGTAGGTGCGAACGGGCTTCTTGATACGACTGCGGTCCTTCATTCCTTCTATCCTTCGCCCGCATGGACGCAGGCAATTTTAGAATAGCATTCTACTGGTAAAAAAGTCAAACTCCGGGAGAGGCTATCGACTGTCCTCGACCAGATCGGACCAGCTCTCACTCACGATGAACTTGAGGCTGAGTGTCCCGTCTTCCTTGAGGCTCGCCCGCAGGCCGCCGCTGCCCAGGACGCCGGGGGACCCCTCGAGCTCCCTCAGGAGACGCCCCGCTTCAGCCTCCAGCTCATTCCTGGTCGGGATGCGATCGAGATTCGCCCACGTCCAGTCGAGGAATTCCATGACCCGGTGAACGAGATTGAAATCGAATGACGCGAGTACCTCACCCACCTGGGCCTCGAAGCGGTTCTGGTCGATTGCCATCAACGTGGTTCCTTCGAGGGCAAGGTTATTCGGATCGCCCTGCCGCGTCAATGCACCGTGTGCAAGACGCGCCTGACGGCCCCCGCCAGCCGGCGTCGCTCGATTGCGCCCAGAGATTGATGCCGCCCTCGCGCGTCTTCGCGATTGCATTCAGCGCCTTGATTCCCTCTGCGAACAAGTCGGAGGCTTTGGCGAGAACGAGGCTATTCGATTTCCACGCGATAGCCGGTTGTAAAAGTCGCGCGGGGGTCGAGACCGATGATGCCTTCCTTCTCCACGAGGTTTCCCGTCGCGTCGCTCATGTCGGGGATGCCGTGCCACGGCTCAATGCAGAGAAAGGGCGCCCCTCCGGGCTTCGACCAGATTCCCAGGTAAGGCACACCCTCCGTCACCACGCGGACCGCGTGCGCGCCGCGGCTGCTGGCGATGGCGAACTCGCGCGAGGCCGGGTGCTTGAAGATCATGATGCCGTCGTCGAACATCGATCGGGTGAGGTTGAGGGTGCGGCTGTTGTCCAGCACCTCCTCGGTCCTGCCCGCCAGGATGATGCCGTCCTTGAAGAACCAGCGCTCGATGCTCTCTTCGCGCTCGAAGAGCACGTAGTAGTTTTCAAGCACGCCCCCGGCAAACGGGACCACGAACGCGGGATGTGACCCGATGGAGAAAAACATGCGCGACGACCCCGTGTTGGTGACGTCATAGCGAATGGCGATGCCCGAGCGCTCCAGGGCGAAAGACGCCTTCAGGGAGAAATCGAAAGGGTAGTTTTCGCGGGTTTTCGGGTTGGACGCGAGCACGAGCTCCGCGGAGTCCGCCCCGGCCCGGCTCACCCTGAACTCGCTGCCCCGCGCGAACCCATGGGAGGGCAGCTTGTACTGCTTCCCTTCGAACGTGTACGCGCCGTCTTTCAGCCCCCCGATCACGGGAAAAAGCACGGGGGCTGAACCGTTCCACCACGCCGGATCGCCGTGCCAGATGTGCTCCTGACCGGTCCGGAGATTGGCGAGGCTCTTCATCTCGGCGCCCGTCTCCGAGATCGCGGCACCCCAGAATCCGTTGGCAATCGCGATCATTGACCGATCCCCGCGCCGCCGCGGCCGGCAACCGCCCCTGCCGCGCGCTCCACCGTCTGCCGCATCGCGTCCAGCGTGGCGCGGTAATCGCCGCTTCCGAACAGCGCCGATCCCACAACAAATGCATCCACACCGGCAGCGGCGAAATCCGCGATGGTTCCCAGGTTGATGCCGCCGTCGGATTGGATGGTTGTCGAGAGCCCCCGGCGTTGGATCTCGGCGCGAAAGGCGCGGATCTTATCCAGCACGGGGGGCTGAAAATCCTGCCCGCCGAAACCGGGATTCACCGCGAGGAGCAGAACGTAGTCCGCATAGTCGAGCGACCATTCGACGAGCGACAGGGGCGCGGCAGGCCCCAAAGCGATACCGGGATGCGCGCCGCACGACCGCACGAGCTGGAGTGAGCGGTTCAGATGGACGGCGGTCTCCGCGTGCACGCTGATGTGCGTGGCCCCTGCCTCGGCAAACCGCTCGATGAACCGATCAGGGTTCTCGATCATGAGGTGGGCATCGATGGGAATCCGCGTCACCCGGCGCACGGCCTCCACGACGAGCGGGCCCATGGTGAGGTTCGGGACGAAATGCCCGTCCATNNTCCATCACGTCGACGTGGATCCAGTCCGCGCCGGCCGCCTCCACCGCGCGCAGCTCATCGCCGAGTCGCGTGAAATCGGCGGAAAGGATCGACGGGATCAGGAGTGCCATGCGGGCTGCGGGGGCTAGTAGCTCCCCGTTCCCTCCGCTCCGGTGACGATGGCGACGCTCGCCACGCAGCCCAGCCTGCTTGCCCCCGCGCCGATGAACGCGAGCGCGCTCTTGTACGTGCGCACNNGCGCCGCCGCCCGAGAAGCCGGTACAGGTCTTCACAAAGTCGGCGCCGGCCTTCTTTGAAAGCTCGCACGCCATGACTTTCTCATCCTGGGTGAGCAGGGCCGTTTCAATGATCACTTTCAGGATNNCCCGACTTCAGGAGGCCGATATTGATGACCATATCGATCTCGGAGGCTCCGTCCTCGATGGCTTCCCGTGTCTCGAAGGCTTTGGACCGGCTCGTCATGGCACCGAGGGGAAAACCGACCACGGAGGCGACCTTGATGCCCGTGCCCTGGAGCTTGCGCGCCACGTAGGCAACGCGACAGGAGTTCACGCACACTGCAAAGAAGTGATACTGGAGCGCCTCCTGGCAGAGCTTGTCGAACGCGGCGGTGGGAGCCTCGGGCCGCAGCATGGTGTGGTCGATGTATTTCGCGATGTCCGCCGGCCCCAGGGCGGGGACGGCCGACGCGCTGGTGGCGCCCGGTTCCGCCGGTTTCCCCGCGGCAGGAACGGCGGCCATCCGCGCCATCACCTCGCTCACGATCTTTTCGATCAACTGGTTCTGGTCCATGAATCTCACACGCCTCCTCGTTCGATTGCCATGATCTTGTTCACCCGGATGATGTGCCGCCCGCCGCCGAAGCGGGTCTCCAGCCACGTGCGCGCCATGTCGGCGAGCTGCCCCGCGTCGTGCAGCGGTCCGCCGAGGGTGAGCACGTTGGCGTTGTTGTGCTCCCGGCTGTTGATCACCGTGCGGATGTCGTAGCAGAGAGCCGCGCGGATCCCCTTGATCTTGTTCGCCGCGATGCTGGAGCCGATCCCTGCGCCGTCCAGCACGATCCCCCTTTCGCAGTCCCCGCTCACCACGTGCCGGCACACTGCCACGGCGATGTCGGGGTAGTCCACGGGACTCTTGTCGAAGCAGCCCGCGTCCACGACCCGGTAGCCCGCCGTCTGCAGGTACGTCTTCAGCGCTTCCTTCTGGCTGAATGCGCCGTGGTCAGAGCCGATGGCAACGCTGCGCACGTTATCCTTGCTGCTCACAACTCCCTCACCGGTCCTCGATGTCGATTGCAGTCGCTCTATCTTCCGCGACATCTATTCGGTCGACGATTCCGCAGATCGCCGTCCGGATTGTCACCGCGGTCTCATCGCCGATCACCGCGCGCGCGGAACCTCCCTCATCCACCACGAGCACAAGGTCTCCGATGCCTGCCTGGACCCCGTCCACCGCGAGCATGCTTTTTCCCTTCGGCGTGCCGTCGGGTCCCACGGGCTGGACCACGAGGATCTTGCGGCCATGGTAATGGGCGTGCTTTTCCGTGGAAACGACATTCGCCGTCACCTTCGCAAGCGTCATCGGCTCCTCCGCGGTCCTGTCGATACCTCATCCACGACCCCGAGGATCGCCGCGTCAGCCGGATTGAACCAGCCGTTGGGGTTCGCCTGGGCAGCTTCCTTGCCGGCCTCGAACATCACGAGGTCCCCCTCACCTGCCCGCGCCACATCAAACGCCACCAGGGGACTGCCGGCGTCCTTGCCGCCTTCATCCACTGGCTGGACAAGAAGGAGCTTCAGCCCCTCGAAGCACTCCATCTTCTGCGTGCAGACCACCCTGCCGATCACGCGTCCGAGCTTCATGACTATACGATCCTGAAATAGTCCACCAGCGTGCAGCGCCGTTCACGGGTGAACGTGCGCGCGCGGGTGAGGCCTTCGCCAGTAGGGCTGGCAATGGTGAACGACGTGAACCCCGCCCCGCCCTGGCCGAGACCGGCGTAGCAGGGACCGTTCTTCACGAACAGGGAGCAGTTCAAAAGACGCGCCATGCGGGAAAGCTTCTCGATGTCGTGGGAGTGGATCATGGCAGTATGACGGAACCCGTGCTCCACCGCCACGGAAAAATCGATGGCCTCATCGACGCTCTGCATGCGCACCAGGGGAAGCACGGGCATGAGCTGCTCGCTCCACACCAGGGGGTGTTCCCGGTCAACTTCCATGAGGAGGAGCCGGGTGGAAGCCGGCACCTCGATGCCCGCCGCGCGCGCGATGAACGCCGCGTCCTTTCCCACCATGTCCTTGTTGGGCGCGCTCTCCGCGCGCGGCCCCTTCGGGGACGGGATGGTAAGGTGCGTCACCGCTGCGATCTGGCTGCCCGTGAGCTCGAAGGCGCCGTTGGCTTTCATCTCCTGCTTCAGCCTGTCCGCAATGGAGTCCACGGCGAGCACTTCCTTCTCGCAGATGCAGACCACGTTGTTGTCGAAGCTGGCGCCTGCCACGATGTCGCGGCCGGCCTTCGCCAGGTCCGCGGTTGCGTCCACGACGCAGGGAGGGTTGCCCGGACCTGCGCAAATCGCCTTCTTGCCGCTCCCCATCGCAGCCTTCACCACGCCGGGGCCGCCGGTGACGACGAGGACCGCCACGCCGCGATGCTTCATCAGCTCGCCCGCGCTTTCGATGGTGGGCTCGGCAACGGCACAGAGGAGGTTCCGTGGACCGCCCGCGCCCGCAATGGCATCGTTGAGAAGCGCAACAAGCCGATTGGAGACTCCCTTTGCATTCGGGTGCACGTTGAAAACAACGGAATTGCCGGCAGCGATCATGCCGATCGAATTGCTCGTGATCGTGGCGATGGGATTCGTCACCGGCGTGACGGCACCGATCACGCCGTAAGGGGCACGCTCCGTGAT
>PMDT01000263.1:0-9326 GCA_003154555.1 Spirochaetaceae bacterium | reverse complement strand
ATTGCCCAGCCCGGTCTCCGCCACCGCCTCGGCGCTGACGGAATCGTTGGAAGCGATGACGGCCTGCCGCATTGCCTCGATCATGCGGCGGCGCGTGTCCAGCGGCAGCTCCACGAGCTCCTTCTGCGCCCCCGCCGCCGCGCCGACCGCTGCGTCCACATCGGTGAACACGCCATTGCCCAGGCTGCGCACGATGGCGGGCGCAGCGGATCCCTTGAGCATCGACGTGATGTCGGCGCTCTTCAGGACCTCCGCGACGATTTTTCGAATCTCGTCAGCTTGTGCCATGCGTCATCCCTCAAGGGGCCGCGGCATAGACCACGGCTCCCCGCTGATCGATGGTATCCACGATCGCAACGACAAGGGTATCCATCGGCCGGTCCTCCGTGCGGGAGGTCCAGCGGCAGGAGCTTCCCTGCGTGACGAGCACCAGCTCGCCCCGGTTGGCGCCCACCATGTCGAGCGCCACCAGGTATTCGCCGCGGCCTTTGCCCGACTGGTCGCAATCCTCGATGAGGAGCCACTTCGCCCCCTCGACCTTGTCCGATCGGCGAGTTGCCACCACCGTCCCGCGCACGCGCGCCAGGTTCATGCCGGGCCCGCCGCGGCGTCCCCGCGTGCCTTGTCGTAGGTAAGCGCCCCGTCCTTCTCGATGGCGTCCACGATCGCGATGATCGTGGCATCCGACGGCTTGCCCTTCGTGGCGTCCGTCATGCGCGCGCTGGAGCCCGTGACGTAAAAGACGATCTCCCCGGCATTCGCGCCCACGCTGTCGATGCCGACGACGAAGTCGCCCTTGCCCTTGAGGGTCACCGCGTCCACCTTCTCCAGCAGGAGCAGGCGGAGCCCCTCCAGGGAGGAAGGCTTGTGCGTGCTCACCACCGTTCCTTTCACCCGCGCCAGTACCATGACCGCATCCCTTCCGCGGGCTCGCGTCGCCCGCGCGCCGCTACTTCTTCGCCGCCGGTTTTCGGCCCAACGGAAGCGCGGCGTCCACGCTCTCATGCGGCCGCGGGATCACGTGCGTGCTCACGATCTCCCCCACCTTCTCCGCGGCGCGCGCACCGGCGTCCACCGCCGCGCGGCAGGCCGCCACGTCGCCGCGCACGATCGCCGTCACGTACCCGCCGCCGATCTTCTCGAAACCGACGAGGTCCACCTTCGCGGCCTTCACCATCGCATCCGCCGCTTCCACCATCGCCGTGAATCCGCGCGTCTCGATCATGCCCAGAGCATCAAACTGGTTCTCCGCCATGTTTTCCTTCCCCTCATCCACGGCTGTCGCCGTCCTGCGCGCCGCCCTTCCGCGGTATACCGCGGAGTTTCGGCGTCGCTGGGCTGCGCTGCCGCCACTTGTAAAATGCCGGCCCGAACTCGGACCCTTCTATATCCTCACGGTATTTGCCGCGATCTCGCGCCCGCTCAATCCGCCCAGGCGCGACTCCACCACCTTGCGCGCCTCAATCACTTCCGCCTCGTCCCCGGCGATGTACACCCGGCCGAATGCCCCGAAGCCAAGCACCTCGATGATGTTCACCTTCGAGGTCTTCTCCGCCTCATTGGCCGCGTAGTACGCGTAACCGGCCGGCTCCACCTCCAGCACGTACAGNNTGGTCATCACCCGCGGCTTCAGCCGGTCCTGCTCGGTCTTTTTCAGCTCGCGCAGCACCGCCTCGCCGGCCATGCGCGCATCGCCCTGGCTGTCCGAGTGGACCTCAAGAAGCCCGTAGGCGCGCTCCACGATCTGGAGCCCCGGGGTCACGTTCGTGGCCTTCAGCGCGATGTCGGTGAGCCGGTTGATCTCGATGCCCGGTGCGATCTCGATGACGCAGCATGCCTGCATGCCGATGGGGTAGTACCCCTTGGACACGGTGGCAATGAAGGATGCGTTCTGCAGCTGCAGCGAATCAAGGAATACGTAGGTTCTGAGGTCTACCGCCATGGCCTACCTCTTCCCGCCGACCGGCTGCCGCCCGAGGGGCAGCGCCGCGTCCACGCTCTCGTGCGGCCGCGGAATGACGTGCGTGCTCACGATCTCCCCCACCTTCTCCGCGGCCCGCGCACCGGCGTCCACCGCCGCGCGGCACGCCGCCACGTCCCCGCGCACGATCGNNGCGTATTCTAATGCATTTCCCGCCCGCCGGTGACATTGAAAGCCTGGCCGGTACAGTAGTCCCCGTCCACCGTCAGGAACCTCACGAATGCCACCACGTCATCGATCCTGCAGAGCCTCCCGAGCGGGACCTTTGAGGTGAACTGTTTCACCACGGCCTCCTCCTCCATCTTGAGGTTCTCCACGTAGCCCTTGCTCACCGCGCCCCAGACTCCCGTCTTCTCGACGATGCCGGGGCAGAGGCAGTTCACCTTGATATTCTCCTTCGCAAGCTCGAAGGCCATGGCGTGCGTAATCGAGATGATTGCACCCTTTGCCCCCGAATAGGCGGCCATGATGGCGGAGCCTGTCTTGCCCGACTTCGAAGCGAAGTTGATGATCCGTCCGTCCTTGAGCTTCTTCATTGTCATGAGCGCGCCTTGCGCGCACCAGATCGTTCCATTGATATTGATCCTGTTCATCTTGTCGAGCCGCTCGGGCGTGATCTCCTCGAACGGCTGCTGGTCGACGGCTCCCGCAACATTTGCAAGCGCGAAGATGTCGCCCAGCTTCTCTGCGATATCCCTGAAGCATTCCTGCACCGCCTTCTGATCGGTGATGTCCAGGATGTATCCCCGGACCGTGTTCCCCGCCTTCGACAGCCGCTCGGCTTCTTTCAGGACATCAGGATTGATATCGATCATGGCCACTTTTGCCCCAAGGCTGCAATACATCTCTGCCACACCCAGTCCAATGCTCTTTGCCGAGCCGGTGACGACGCAGGTCTTTCCTGAAAGGTTCACGCTCATTTCCTTCCTCCTAGATCAGCATTCCGCCGGTGACGTCGAGACAGGTTCCCATGATGTTGAACGATTTCTCCGAGGCAAGGAACGCGACCAGGTAGCCGATCTCCACGGGGAGCGCGAAACGCCCCGACGGGATGCGCGCCTCGTACGCCTTTTTCAGCTCGGGATCGGTCCATTTGTCCTCGTTGATGGGCGTGCGCACCATGCCGGGGGCGATCGCGTTGGCGCGGATGCCGTGCTGCGCGAGCTCCCGCTGGAGGGACTTCGTGAGCATGACGATCGCGGCCTTGGCCGACGCGTAATGCGCGTGACCACCCGTGTTGTACGTGATGCCCGACTTGGAGGACAGGTTGATGATACTCCCCTTGATGCCGGCCGCCACCATGTGCTTCGCGACCCTCTTGCTGAGCATGAACGGCCCGTTGAGATTGATGCCGATGACCTTCTCCCAGTTGCGGTCCGGCATGTCGAGGATGTCCTCCGTGGGCCAGATGCCCGCATTGTTCACCAGGATGTCGACATGACCGTATGCGTCTATCAGCTCCTTCATCATCGTATCCAGGTCATCCGGCCTGGAGACGTCTGCGTAGAATGGGCGGCAGTCCGTGCCATATGTATGGCTCAAGCCGGCGGCGAACGCGGCGACATCGTCCTTGCCGATGATCCAGTTGACTCCGACGTTCACGCCTTCCTGCGCCAGGGCTTCGCAGATCCCTGCCCCTATTCCCGTTCCCCCGCCCGTCACAAGGGCGGTCTTGCCTTTCAAGCCAAGGTCCATAGGGCTCCCTCCGCAAATTACTGTATATAGCGCTATATACAACATGGCGTTCCGCGTGTCAAGACTTTTTTCATAATCATTTTGCCTTCTCCTGCGCTATATAGCATTCAACTCGAATATGCCATACTATGCGCGGGGATGACGCCCTTGAAATCGAAAACCGCGCGCCTTGCCGCAAGATCTACCGGCAGCCATCTGTCGCAGGAACCCGCGGGAGCCAGCCACTACCTGTACGAAAGAATCTACCTCGAGCTCCGGGAAGAAATCCGGTCCGGCAAATACCGCAAAGGTGACTGGTTTCCGCCCGAGCGCGTGCTGAAGGACAGGTTTGCGACCACGCATCTCACGGTCAGGAACGCGCTGGCAAAGCTGGTGCTCGAGGGCTATATCGAGCGCTACAGCGGCAAGGGCACGCTCGTCATCTACTCGCGCGACAGGCCCGTCGCTTCACGGAGAGCGCCGCATTTCCCGTTTGCGCAGCTGCTCTTCGCGCACATGGATGAGACGAATGCGGCGATTCTCGAGTCTTTGGAGGAGCAGCTCCGCAGCCTGGACATTCCGCTGCGCGTCTCACTCCATCATAATGACGTCCTCCTGGAAGCGGCATTATACGGACGGGCTGTCGAATCCGGGTCCCTGGTCATCCTCGAGCCTGCTGGCTCAGCCAGGTCGATCGTGCAGGGGGAAGAGGAGCTGCGGAACACCATCGTCGTACGCGGCCTGCAGGAGCCGGCGCGCTGCCCCCAGGTCATCGTGGACGACGTGAAAGGTGCGCGTGATGCCGTGCGCTACCTCCAGGATCTCGGACACAGATCGATCGCCTTCCTTGCCGGGGAAACGAGCTTTGCCGTGGATGAGCTTCGAAAGGGCTACGAGGAGGAGATGGCCGCGGGCATGCTCTCAATCGATCCGGCGCTGATGCGGACCACTGCGCCTGGCGTGGGCGTCGCAACGGAGGCTTGTCGCCAGATGCTCTCCCGGTCGCCAGAATGCCGGGCATTCCTCTGTGCCTCGGATGAGACGGCGGCCGGGGCAATCCGGGCACTGACCTCCACCGGGCTCGCACCCGGGCGGGACTGCTCGGTGATCGGCTATGGAAACTCCCGCCTCGCCCTTGGGATGGACATGACGTCGCTCGATCCCGGCGCCTGGCACCTGGGGGAAATCGTGGGAGCCATTGCGCTCGACATGACCGCGCGCGGCATTTTCGGCAACGAGACTCACAGATACTCACCCGAGCTCAAAATCCGCGCCACGTGCGGTTGCAATCGGTGACGAGTGATTTCTCCGACCTGAACAGGGCGTCTGAGGTGCCGACCTTTTCACGGCGCTTGCATTTTACCTGCACACGCGGGTAATCTGGTCTGTGATATCTGTTCAGGCCTGACGTGAGACTTCCACGGTGGGAGGATCGAAAATGTCACTTGAAGACCTCAACATAAAGCTGCCGGATCCCCGCTCGATGGGCGTGCAGCAGCCTGTCGTTCTTGTTGCAGACGATGAAGTGCTGATCCGCAATCTCGTCACGCTTCTTCTGCAGGCAGATGGGTGCATCGTCCTTTCCGCATCGGACGGCCAGGAGGCCCTGGAGCTTTCGCGCACGTATCCGGGAAGAGTGGATCTGGCAATTACCGATGTCGACATGCCCCGCCTCAACGGCACGGACCTGTGTGCCCACCTGCTCCAGGAGCGGCCGGGAATCAAGCTGATCGTGATGTCCGGCAACGACATGAGCGAGATCGTCGGTCGGAATATCAACCTGCCGTTCCTGCCCAAACCATTTGACGGAGAAGCGCTGCTGGCCCGCGTCCAGGCATCGTTGGGAGTTTCGGCGCAAGCGCCCGAACACAAAACCGGCCGGCTGACGGCCCCTCCTACGTCACCTTCTCCCAGCTCCCCGATTTCTCGGACCTGAACAGGGCGTCGAGCACCTTCATATTGTCAATGGCATCCTGGGGCGGTGTGGGCACCGGTGTGCCATCGCGCACGGCGCGGGAGAACGCGTCGAACATCTCGACATACTGGTCGGTCGGTGCGGTGTAAATCTGCCGCGTGCCGACGCCCGTGGTGACGGTCACCTCCATCGGCACGTCGGGGTAGGCATTGAAGGGGATCACGACAGAGAGTGCGCCGCCGGAACCCAGCGCGTCGACCCGCTGCGAGGGCCAGGCCTGGGTGGCAATGGTAAACTGGCAACGGGCAGCGCCGAAGTCCAGCAGGGCAGAGGTGAGGATATCCGTTCCCATCGTGGGGTCCCGCTGCACAAGGCTGATCACGCGCGTGGGCTCCCGGCCCAGGAGGAAACGGGCGCTGGACACCGCGTAGCAGCCGATGTCGGGGATGGCTCCGCCGCCGACGGCAAGGATGTTGCGGATATTGCGCGGATCCTGGTTATTGTAGGTGAAAACAGTGGACACGAGCTGCACCTGCCCGATTTCCCCGGCCTTCAGGAGGTCACGCGCCTTTTTCCACTGGGGATGCAGCCGGTACATGAATGCTTCCATCACGCGCACGCCTTTGCGCTCCGCGTAACGGATGGCCTCCTCCGCCTCCTTTGCATTCATGGCAAATGGCTTTTCACAGAGCACGTGCTTTCCGGCGTCCGCCGCCTTCTTCACCCACTCCGCGTGCAGGTGGTTGGGAAGCGGAATGTAGACGGCTTCGATCTCCTTGTCCGCCAGGAGCTCTTCATACGAGCCGTACGCCTTTGCGATTCCCAGGTCGCGTGCGGCCGCCGCCGCCTTGTCCTTCGACCGCGATGCAAGACCGTGCATCTGGACCAGCGGGGACCGGCTTACGTTCGTATGGACGCGGAGCTTGTAATGGTGGGAAATCGAAAGCACGCCCCAGACAACAGGTTTCATATCGTCACCTCTCCCGTAAGAAAATACGGTCCGGCTGCCGCGGTCAAGCCCTTCGATCTGGGCGGCTCCCGCGTGTGACGGGTGAAAAAAAGCCCCCGCTTTGGGCGGGGGCACGTGACGAAATCCGAAGTCTAGCGAATTCCCTGGTCGATAAGGGGCTTGATCGTTCCCACGTTCAGCGGGGTCACGGTGCCGACGCCGGTGTCGATGTGGAGACCGGGGATCAGGTAGCGCTTTGTCATGACGATCTGCATGACGGGAAGGTATCCCTGGAGATACAGCACCTGGTCGAAGCTCGCGCTGATCCATCCGCCCTGGATGGCGCTCACCGTGGCGGGCGAGAGGTCGATGCCGCCGCAGATGATGTCGCCGGGCTTCTTGCCCGCGGCCTGGAGCACCTTCGGCAGGATTGAGGTCACGTTGCCGTGCTGGGTGCCGATGGCCTTGAGGTCGGGATGGGCCTGGAGATACGCCGTGAGGATGGGGATGGCCAGCGAGACGTCGCTGTCGACCGCCGCGGACACGTCGAGCTTGTCGACCTTGAGGCCCGCCTTCACAAGAGCATCGAAGACGCCCTGGCTGCTGCGGCTGCGGCCTTCCTGGTGCCAGATATCGTACACAAGAGCCTTGTCACCGGCCTTCAGGTTGCCTGCCTTGACCATCGACTGGCCCGTCAGGTAGCCGCCCTGGTAGAGGTCGGCGCCGGCGTATCCAAAGCCCTTGTCGTGGTACTTCGCCTCGATGTTCGGCATCGGGTTGTTGCCACTGGTGACGATGATGCCCTGGGCCTCAGCCTGGTCGACGAGCGCGGAGAAAGCGGCCTCTCCCGGGTGGCCCATGATCTCGATGCCGTCAGGGTTGGCTGCCATGGCCTGCTTGAACTGGTCGATCATCGTCTGCTGATCCCACTTTGAGTACTGCTCGATCAGCTTGACGTTCATCTGGGCGGCTGCCGCGCGTGCGCCATTTGTGCGCGCAAGCGTTGCGCCGTCGCCCTGCGTCCCGCCGCACTGGATGTAGATGACGAGCTGCTTGTCCGCCGCCCAGGTCTGGACGGCAAACAGCGCCCCGAAGACCACCAAAGCCAGAATAACCCATTTCATTTTCCGCACAGATTCCCCCTTCTTGAGAAAGGTATTTAAGCCGGCGCCATCACGGCGCGGCCGCACACAAAGAAGCCTCAGTTTGCACCCCCCCCTTTCGCCTCGGGATTCAAAGCCCGCGCACAACGGCGCGCCCGTTCATTATTCATCATGCATCGCCGCGAGCCGCGGGCTCCTTGCCGGGCGGCGCCTGCGACGGCACAGCCCACTTGCGGGCGGCCCGGGACAGGAGCGACGCCCCTTCGTCCCCGATGATCACGTTCAGGATCACAGAGGCTGCCATCACGAGCCCTTCCACGAGCTGCACCCAGTAGCCTCCGATGCCTGTCGCGACGACGCCTGCTTCCAGGGAGCCGATGATGTACGAGCCGAAGAAGGTGCCCACGATGGCGCCCTGGCCGCCCGCGATCGAGGTGCCCCCGATGAAGACCGCCGCCATGACCGGCAGGAGCATGCCCTGGCCCTGGGTCGGGAAGAACACGTTGATCTCTATCGTGAGGAGGAGGCCCGCAAAGGCGGCGAGCACGCCGTGCATGGTGAAGAGCTTGATCCTCGTTGCCTCGACGTTGATGCCCATCACGCGTGCGACGTCGGCGTTATCGCCGATGAACATGATGGCCTCGCCGAACTTGTGCCGATTGAGAATGAACCAGAACACTATCACGACACCGAGCGACCAGAGGGCCTGGGCGGGAAAGACGCCGAAGATCCGGCCGACGAAGACGGTATGGATGAGATTCGTCTGGATCTCTTCGATGTTGATCTGGAGCCCCCCCGCGATCAGGAGCGTCACCCCATACCAGAAGAACTGCGCCGCCAGGGTGGCCATGATGGACGGCACGCGCAGGCGCGCCACCAGGAGCCCGTTGATGTAACCGACCAGGGCGCCCGAGGCGAGGGCGAGAACAAAGCCCAGCCACGGCGCATGGTAGGTCTTGAATACCCAGGTGAAGACGAAACCCGACAGCGCCACCACGGCGGGAAAGCTCAGGTCGATTTCACCCGCGGTGATGATAAATGTAAGACCGATTGCCAGGACGAGCATCGGGGGCACGGTCTGGAAGAAGGACATGTAGATGCGGTACCCGGTGAAGACCGATGGCGCGGTGAAGATGAAGACCACGTAAAGGATGGCGAGCACGGCCGCAATCGGCAGCCCTTCGATTTTGCCAAGGAATGCAAAGCGGGAGCTCCCGTGTTTCATGGCTGCACCTTGTCTTTCAGGCCATGCGAGTATTCGAGCAGGAACGTGTCCAGCTCCTTCAGGCTGATCTCGTTCTTCGTGATGCTCGCCACGATCTCCCCGCGGTCCAGCACGACGAAACGGTCCGAGATCTGGTAGACATCCTGCAGGTCGTGCGTGATGTAGATGCAGGCTTTGCCGGCTTCCTTGATCTTCTGCACGAAGGAGAGCACTTTGCGCACCTCCTTCAGGGAGAGGGCCACCGTGGGCTCGTCGAGGATGATCAGGTCAGCTTCGAAATGCATGGCGCGGCCGATGGCCACGCCCTGGCGCTCGCCGCCGGAGAGCTTGCTCACGCGCGACTCCACCGTGATCCCTTTGCCGCGGAATCCGATGGTATCCACCATGATGCCCTGCGCGATCTTCTTTTCCTTTTTCACGTCAATAAAGCCGAAGGGCAGCGTGATCTCCCGACCGATGAAGAAGTTCCGCCAGAGCGC
>PMDT01000060.1:230-6588 GCA_003154555.1 Spirochaetaceae bacterium | reverse complement strand
TCGGCTGGTACGGCTTCAACGCGGGGAGCGAGCTGCGGGTGGACCAGATCACAGGGCTTGCATTCCTGAACACCGACCTTGCAGCGTCTTTTGCGGCGGTAACGTGGTTGATCCTTGCATGGATATTCGAGAAGAAGCCCAAATTCCTCGGGCTGCTCACGGGTTCCATCGCGGGGCTGGCCTGCATCACTCCGGCGGCCGGCTACGTGAGGCCGGGCGCGGCCATCCTTATCGGCATACTGTCCGGTTGTGTCTGCTACCTGGCAATAACCTTCAAGAACAGGGTGCATCTCGATGATGCGCTGGACGTGTGGGGCGTGCATGGCGTCGGTGGACTGCTCGGCATTCTGTGCCTGGGGATATTTGGCAGCGCCGCGGTAAATGCGTCAGGATTTGACGGCGCACTCCGCGGAGGATGGGCTTTCCTCGGGAAACAGGCAGCAGCGGGATTCGGCGCCGCTGCGTACGCGTTCCTTTTCACATATGGCGCCCTCTGGGTGATCAACAAGATCACGCGGGTCCATGTCGCTGAAAACGAGGAAGAAAAGGGCCTGGACTCCGCGGAATTGGGAGAGAACGCTTACTTGTGAGGGGCGACAGTCACTGAGCTTGCGCCCCCGGGCATTTTCGTTTGCCCTCTCCTCTTCATATCTCTACCATAGGGTATTATGAGGTTGCGCGCCCGGCGGGGCTTGTTTCTCCTGACGTCTGCTCTCTGCCTCCCCGTAATGTCGATTCACGCACAAGGGACGGCTTCGGCCTTCGGCGATATCGGCATCGTGCAGAATCTGGGGACCATCATACCTCTGGATACTTCGTTCGCCGACGAAAATGGCAATCCTGTCACCCTGCGGCAGCTCGTGACGGCACCGACGATCCTCGCCTTGGTCTACTACCGATGCCCGAACGTCTGCGATTACCTGCTCACGGGGGTCGCCGGCGTGCTTGGTCCCCTTCCTGCGGAGCCGGGCAAGGACTACAATGTCATCACGATAAGCATCGATCCTTCCGAGACACCGGCGGATGCGCGCAAGGCGAAAAGGATCGGGCTGGAGACGATTCAGAAGCCATTCCCTCCCGATTCGTGGAGGTTCCTGACCGGCAAAGAACAAGACATCCACCTGGTGGCGGAATCGGTTGGCTTCCACTATCGACAGAACGGGGCCGGGTTCGATCATCCCGTCGCCATTTTCATCCTGTCCGCGCACGGGGAGATTGTGCGGTACATGCTGGGGGCGGACTTCCTTCCCGCGGACCTGAAGCTCGCGCTCCTGGAGGCGCAGCAGGGAAAAATCGGTCCGACGATAGCAAGGCTATTCCGGATCTGCTTCCGGGTCGACCCGCAAAGCCACACCCTTGTTTTCATGACGATGAGGGTGGTAGCCTCCGTCACCCTTTTCCTTGCGGGCGCGCTCGCCCTCTGGCTGATCCTTGCGGGTCGAAGACGGAAGCACCGGCTCAACGCAGGAAAATCGTGAAAAAATGACGTCTATGAAGTTCGCGACACCTCGTGCCCGGAATACTCGATATAATGGAACCGGAGAATAGGAGGCCTATTCCCGGCCCATGCGTTTGCGGGCTGCCCAGGCGTCTTTGAGACCAAGCAAACGGTTGCCCGCCTCGTGGAGAGTCTCGACCTTTTTCGCGAAGTGGAATCGAACGTAGCGCTGCTCGGGCTCGCTGAAAAAGCTGGATCCGGGTACCCCTGCAACCCCGACCTCCCGAGCCATCCATTCGCAAAACGACGTATCGTCGGCGCACCGAAGCTCCGAAATGTCAACCATGACATAGTAGGCGCCCTGGGGTGTGGTGAATGGAAGCCGGGCTTTGCAGAGCGCATCGAGAAATATGTCGCGTCTCTGCGAATACCCGGCGATGAGATCCCGATAGTAGGAGTCGGGCAAGTTCAAAGCGGTGATGGCGGCTTCCTGGAGGGGCGCTGCCGCTCCAACGGTGAGAAAGTCGTGCGCCTTGCGTACTCCCCGAGTCACCTCTTCCTCCGCGATGACGAATCCGAGTCGCCACCCGGTAATGGAGTATGTTTTCGAGAGCGAGCTGCACGTAACCGTCCGCTCGAACATGCCGGGGAGTGACGCGAAATAGGTGTGCGTGAAGGGCGGGTACACAATGTGCTCGTACACTTCGTCGGTAATGACGAACGTGTCGTACGCGCGGGCCAGTTCCGCGATCAGGTCCAACTCGACGCGGCTGAACACCTTGCCTGACGGATTCGACGGGTTGCAGAGAATGAGGGCCTTGGGCCGGCGCTGGAACGCCTTGCGAAGCGCCCGCGCGTCGAAGGCGAAATCCGGCGGCCGCAAATCCACGTACACGGGCTTCGCCCCAGTCAGGATCGCATCCGCTCCATAATTTTCGTAAAAGGGCGAGAAGATGATCACCTCGTCACCGGGATCGCAGACGGTCATGAGCGCTGCCATCATCGCCTCGGTCGCTCCGCAGGTGATCACAATGTGCAGGTCTGGATCGATATCGATTCCCATGAATCGGCTTTGCGTGCGTGCCAGCGCCTCCCGAATCCCCGGGGATCCCCAGGTCACGGCATACTGATGCGGCCCTTCACGTCCGGCCCGTTCTCCGGCACGCGCGAGCTCAATCGGTGGATCGAAGTCGGGAAAACCCTGGGAAAGATTGATCGCTCCGACGCTATTCGCGACGCGTGTCATGCGACGGATAACGGACTCGGTGAATTGGCGCGTACGCTCCCCAATTCTTGGCATGGGCTCCTCCCTCCCGTCTTATCAGAGAGTCTACCATTGGGAGCGGCAGCCCTCCACCAAATAGATCATAGTGGTGTCATATCCACTTGACAGCATTGTCAATTGGAGGCTACCTTCCCCGACATTATGGATGGGAGCGCAACCGCCCCCATTCCACGATCTTTGGATCCCCTACACGATTTCTTATCAAGAGCGACTGAGGGACGGGCCCTGTGAAGTCGCGGCAACCTCCTTGACGGAAGGTGCCAATTCCCGCGGAACGGCAGTCCGTTTCGAAAGATAAGGAAGAGTGACTCCTGCGGGGGTTTCTCTTCCCCCAGGAGGACTTATGCATTTCTCCACGCTTGCCGCGCAGATCGGTTGCGGTTGGGACACCACGACCGGCGCGGTTTCGGTTCCAATCTACCAGACAGCGACATTCCGGCATCCCGGCCTTGGCAAGAGCACCGGCTATGACTACAGCCGTTCCGAAAACCCGACACGCTCGGTTCTCGAAGACGCCATTGCACGCATGGACGGGGGCGTGGCGGGTTTCGCCTACGCATCGGGCATGGCCGCCGTTGCGAGCCTGCTGCTCCTTTTCAAAGCCGGCGATCACCTGGTCGTGACCGAGGATCTCTACGGCGGTACCTACCGGCTGTTCGAGCAGGACTTCACCCGTTTCGGGCTTGCCTTCAGCTATGTCGATACAACAGACCCGGCAACGGTGGAGGCGGCCATACAGCCCCAGACGCGGGGGTTGTTCCTGGAGTCCCTCACCAACCCCCTGCTGAAGGTAGCCGACATTTCGACCCTTGCGGCGCTTGGCAAGAGGCACGGCCTTATGACGATTGTCGACAATACCTTCCTCACCCCCTATCTCCTGCGACCACTCGATCTGGGGGCGGACATCTCGCTGTACAGCGGCACGAAATATCTTGCCGGACACAATGACACCGTCTGCGGCCTGGCCGCCGTCAAGACCGAGGAGCTGGCGGAAAAAGTCTCCTTCCACCAGAACGCAGCCGGGGCCGTGCTCGGTCCGCAGGATTCCTGGCTTGCCATTCGCGGAATGAAAACACTCTCTGTGCGGATGGATCGCCAGCTGGCCAACGCGCGGAAAATCACCGCCTGGCTGTGCGCGCATCCTTTGGTGACAAAGGTCCATTTCCCGGGCCTCCCCGATCACCCCGGCCACGACATTCTGAAGAAAAACGGGAAGGGATTCGGAGCGATGATAGGGTTCGAAGTGGCGGAGCCTGGCCTCGTGGAAAAGGTCCTGGAACGTCTCAGGCTCATCTCGTTTGCCGAGAGTCTTGGAGGTGTGGAAACGCTCATCACTTTTCCCGCCCTGCAGACGCACGCGGACATCGAGCCCGAAAAGAGAGAGCGGATGGGAATCAATCCACAATTGCTGCGGCTCTCGGTCGGGATCGAGAACGCGCAGGACCTCATTGACGACCTCTCGCAGGCCCTTTCCGGGGAGGCGGCATGAGCTTCGCGACGCGACTCATCCAATCAGGCCTGGTGACGGATGTCTCCGTCGGCTCCCTCAGCGTTCCCCTCCTTCATTCTTCGACATTCGCCCAGACGTCCGTGGACCGGTTCGGGCGCTGGGACTATTCGCGATCGGGCAATCCGACGCGCCAGGCGCTCGAAGAGGCCATCGCCGAGCTGGAAGGGGGCACGCAGGGCTTTGCCTTCGCCTCCGGCATGGCGGCCATCTCCTCCACGCTTCTGCTTTTCTCGCCTGGCGACCATCTCATCGTCTCCGAAGACGTCTACGGCGGGGCGTTCAGGGTGATGACGAAGCTGTTCAGCCGATGGGCATCGAAGTCGACGATATTGAAGGGGCTCATGCACGCGCCGAAATCGCGCATCAAGTAGAAGAATGGGGCATCGCCTGCGTCGTTGTAAAACGAGGTCCCGTCAGATCTGATAGTTGGGGGCGCGGTCCAGCCCTGCCTGAACCAACGATTCCAGCGTCACGTTCTCCAGCGTCTCGTAGACGGCTTTATCCAGGAGTGACCAGACGCCTTCCGTGGGGTGCGAGTCGGCGGGCACCCCATGAGTGCGCCCTCGCGCGCCGGTCGCAGGAGCGATCTCCCCCTCGAGAACCTGGACGATCTCCCTGACCGTAATGTTTCGCGGTTCCCGCGCAAGAGCGTAGCCGCCATGCGATCCACGAAATGAGACAATGAGACCCGCGCCTCTCAGGGGAATGACAAGCTTGCTGAGATATTTTTCCGAGATATTATGCGCGGTCGCAATATCCCCGAGGAATACCGGCTGGGCGCCGAACTTCTCCGCCAGGTCGTACATGATCTTCAGACCATACCGGCTTCTTGTCGAAATTAACACGGCTCCACATCTCCGATTCTGAGAATAGTTCAGCCTTTGTTGGGAGTCAATGCGACGGGCCCACATTGCCTCGCCTACACGGCGGTGAGATCCCTTTTTCTGCCCGATTGCACGAGTACTGCAAATCCCTTTCGGGCAAGCTCCAAGCTCAGTTCGCAGTCCCAGAAATCGAAAAACAGGATCCATTGTTCCGGGTTCTTGCGGATGCCTTCTTCGAGGACCTTGACGATTTGCAGGCGGACGCCTTCCAGGGTGCTGCTCGACGTGGGGACGATGGGCTCACAGAAGCGAATGGCGTAGCGACGATCGGGGCGACGCAAGACAAAGAACGGCACGACGGGAGCTCCCGTCTTGATGCTGAGCCGCGCGGGGCCGAGGGGCAGCCGCGCCTCCGCGCCCATGAAAAGCGTCCGATCGTCGCGCTGGGTGTAGTCGATATCGCCCAGGATCGCGACGATACCGCCCTTGCGCAGGGCACGCAGGCTTCCTCCCGCCGCATTGCCGAGGTGAATGACATCGACACCGCGACGCGCCCTTTGCTGAGCAAAAAGGGCGTTTGCACGCGAATCTTCCCACGGCCGGACGATCTGGCTGGGTCGATGGCCATTGGCGGTCACGATCAGGGCGCCCATTTCGAAAGCCCCGATATGGCCTGATGTCATGATCACGCCTTTCTTGAAGGCCAGCGCTTCATCGAGGTGGTGGAGGCCATCCGTCGTGAAAAGGCGACGACAGGCCGCCGGGGAGATTCGTTTGAAATGAAAAAAGTCGATGAAGTTCCATGCCAGGCCGCGGAACACCGCGAGGGCAAGACGATTGATCTCCGGGGCTGCCGACCTGCGCCGATTGAAGGCATATATCCGCCGCAGATTGCCTGTCACGGAGCTTCGAGCGCGCCCGTCCCATGCAAAGAAGAGTCGGGCGACTGCGTCTCCTATCCAATACATCACACGGCGGGGGAGCAGCTGTGCGGCGATCTGTATTGCCTTGAATTGCCTGTATTGTCTTCCCATTTCTCACCCGCCCGCGTTTTCAGCCTCGAACATAGCCTGTTGACGCTGGCTTGCCGCGGTTGCGTCCAAGTCGGTGCTATCTCTACCTACAAGATTCATTTTGTAGTGTTTTTTCCGAATCCATTCAAGGTCCGTCCCCCGACTCGGAGACGGAAATACCGGCTCAGCGGTTCATAAGCGCCCGTACGTCGGCGGCGATGTCGGACGGTTTCGCATCGGCGTCCAGGAAGACACGGATCCGCCCCTGCCTGTCGATGATCCAGAACG
>PMDT01000060.1:0-182 GCA_003154555.1 Spirochaetaceae bacterium | reverse complement strand
AGTGCCAGGAATCGAAGAGCCCGACTGCCTTGCTGTAGGCCGCAATGACCTTTTGCGTATCGCGGTCCGGATCTGTCGTGACGGCCAGAAAGACGGCCTTGTCTGCGTCCTTGCCCAGAAGATTCAGCGCGCTCTTCAGCTTCATCGAGATGAACGGACAGAGGTCGGTGCAATGGGTGTAG
>PMDT01000360.1 GCA_003154555.1 Spirochaetaceae bacterium | reverse complement strand
CCTTGCGCCCCGCGTGGGCGAGCTGTATTCCCGGCACGGCGCCCTGCGCAGACACGAATCCTGCGATGCGCGCGAGCCCCTGGACGTGCTCGTCTTTCCATATCCCCAGGTCGTGCGGACTGATCCGCCCCCGGGCCTCCACGGCAGTTGCTTCCGTCATCACGAGCGCGGCTCCTCCGACCGCCCGGGCGCCGAGATGCACGAGATGCCAGTCCGTGGCAAAGCCATCTTCCGACGAGTACTGGCACATCGGCGAGACCATGATCCGATTGCGCAGCGTCACGCCGCGCAGGGAGAAGGGCGTAAAGAGCATCGATTTCCTCCGGGGAGCTAAAGATACGCGGCATCGACCGCAACGACAAGAACGCGCTATAAATGAGCCATGTCTGAGCTCGACACTCTCCTCGCGGAGCTTGTTTCCATCGATTCGGTGAATCCCGACCTCGTGCCTGGCGCGCGCGGGGAAGGGGAAATTGCCGACTTCGTTGCAGGCTGGCTTCGTGCGCGCGGCCTCGACGTGCATCGTGAGGAAACCGCGGGCGCGGGCAGGCCCAACGTTGTCGCCGTCGCGCGCGGCATCGGCGGCGGCAAGGTGCTCATGCTCAACGCCCATATGGACACCGTCGGTGTAGCGGGAATGACCGACCCGTTCCGGCCCGTCGTGCGGCAGGGACGGCTTTACGGCCGCGGAGCGATGGACACCAAGGCCGCACTCGCGGCGTTCATGATGGCAACCGCCGGGGCGGTGAAGCGCGGACTGCGGGGGGACATCATCCTCACCGCGGTCGCGGATGAAGAATACGCAAGCGCGGGAACAGAGGCCATTGTCCGAAAATGGAAGGCGGATGCAGCCATCGTCGGCGAGCCGTCGGGGCTGGAGATCGTCACCACGCACAAGGGTTTCGCGTGGTTTGAAATCGAGACCGCCGGTATCGCGGCGCACGGGTCGCTGCCGGGCGTCGGCGTCGATGCAATTGCCAAGATGGGCAAGGTGCTCGCCGCGGTCGATGCGATGGCGGCCGACCTGAAGCGCCTCCCCGGTCATGCAGCACTCGGGCCAGGGTCCATCCATGCATCACTCATCCAGGGCGGGCAGGAGCTCTCAAGCTACCCGGCGTCCTGCAGGGTTGGCATCGAGCGTCGAACGATCCCCGGTGAAACGCCAGACGATGTTGAAGTGCAACTCAAAAGGATGCTTGTATCGATCGGCGCACAGGACCCCGATTTCAAGGCGACACTGAAGCGGATCTTTGCGCGCGACCCCATGGAGGCGGCGAAAGACGCCCCTATCGTGACCGCGCTGGCGCGCAGCGTGCGAAGCGTGACCGGTTCCGAGCCGGCATTTGCCGGCATGAGCGGGTGGCTGGATTCTGCGCTTCTGTCAGCGGCCGGCATCCCCACCGTGGTCATCGGTCCCCGGGGCGCGGGATTGCACGGAATCGATGAATGGGTGGACCTCGCATCCGTGACAGCGTGCCGCGAAATCATCGACGCAACAATCGAAGAGTTCTGCCGCTAGAACATCGGCTTTCTACGTCGCCTCGTCATCCACGATCTCGTTGACGGGGTAGAGGATGCCCACCACGATGTACAGCACCGCGACAATGGTGAGCACGACGGGAAAGCCGCCGGCGATCGCCGTCACCTGGGCCAGCGCCGTGCCCGCCACGGCGAGGCCTCCATTCATTCCCCACGCCCAGGGGAGCATCCGGGGCCGCTTGACGGTCAGGGCGTCCAGGCCCGTGGGAAAGGGCACGCCCATGAAAAACGCGGACGGTGCGATGACGATGACCGACAAAACGACGCGTACGAACATGGGGCTCGCGAGGAAGCGGTCGAAGACGAAACGCAACCCGAAGATGTAGAAAACGAGGGACGCCACGATCACGCACACCGCGATCCTGACCACGAGCGCGCGGTTCTGCGAGATCAGCGGCGAAACGAGATTGCCCAGCGCCGACAGCACGAGCAGGGACGACAGCACGATGGCGGCGGAATAAACCGGATCGCCCAGGAAGAATACCAGGCGCTGCATGAGGAAGATCTCTACCATCATGTAGGCCAGGCCGAGGGCCGCATAATATGTGACGATGCCCGGCACGCCGCGTCGATGGCGGAAAAGGTCGCGCCACCTCCCGATCACGGGCAGGAGGACAACAACGAGGCCGAAGAAGATGGCCTGCAGGAGTATACCCAGGAGGAGAAGCTCGCCCCACTCCTCGCTCACGTCGTTCACCTTGTTGAGGTACATCGGCAATCGGTCCAGGCGCAGGTAGCCCGTATAGTAAGGGCGGTCATCCCGCATGGGGCGTACGTCAAAGGGATAGGCGTGATAGAGGTCCTCCGCCCGGCCGGCGAGGATCTTCTGCAGCGCCAGGTGGTAAACGTCGCTCGTGGTGAAGGATGCATTTTCCGTGGAGCCCGCGTTGCCGGAAAAATGGTCGAGGTACGTATTCATGACCGTGTCGAAATCGACGGGGCGCCGCGGAATATCGGGATACCAGATCGTTTCGAATGACCTCTCGGCGCAGAACTTGCGCAAGTCGTAGATCTGTCCGTCCGTGAGGTCACCATTCTTGACGAGGATCGTCGCGGTCGATTGGTAGAGGTTGAAGACGAAAAGCCTCTTTCCCGGATCCGCAACGCCCCGCGCCTGCAGGGCCTCCGCGAGTGTTGCCAGGAGCCGCACGACGTTGCGGGGCGGATCCAGCCTGTCCCACACCGTCATGGAGAGTATCCCGTTGGGCGCAATGCTGCCGAGGTACGCGGCGAGCGCCTCCACGGTCCACGTATAGTTCTCCGTCACCGGGTAGCCGCCCGGATCGGAGAGCCCGACGGAGTCCACGAGGCTGATTTCTACCAGGTCATATGCGCCCGGGTGCGATGCGCTGAGCGCCCGGGGCTCTCCTGGCACGAGGTGAATGAGGGGATCCTTCAGGAGCTGGCCCGTGAACGCCGCGACGGCGGGGTCCTTGCCCAGGAGGCGCACCACTTCGGGGTCGCGTTCCGCGATCGTGATGGACGACGCCCCCTTGTAGCGCGCCACCTGGGCGCTGATGCCGCCCCCGAGATTCACCAGGAGCACGCGCGGCCGGTCCAGAACGACGTAGGGTGCCGCCATGGGAAGCCAGTCCACGTAGCCGGCCTCCTCCGCGCGGAGCGCGCCCATGACGCCGACGGGCCCGTTTCCGTCGTTATACATCGCCCAGAAGGGCTGGCGCGGCATCGTCTTCAGCGCGAGCACGGCATTGTCGCTGAGACCGGGGGCGAAGTGCAGCGACGAGCTTGCAAATACGTTCAGCTCCCCGACGGGGCTCCAGGAGCGATGCACCTCCACCGCGTCCGGATACTTCTTCATGTAGCTGATGGGTTTGTAGTCGGAGACGCGTATCTCCCCCGAGGCGAGTACGAGCACGATGGAAAGGATGAATGCCGTGGACGTCGCCACGAGCTGGGCGGCGGGTATCGTCCATCGCCGCGGCTCCTCCTCCTGCACGAGGGCAGCGACGAGGGATGCGCCGCATGCAAGCACGAGGACCGGCAGAACGAGACTGGCGGGCGGGAGCAGGTACATCAGGGGGATCACGGCGAAACCGCCGACGCTCGAACCCAGCATGTTCCAGAAGTACAGACGGTGGACCTTCCCTTCGTGCGCAAGGAATGCGATCCCGATGAAGAAGGCGCCGAAAAAGAACGGCACTCCGTAGACGACGTAGTACAGCCCGATCCACAGGAGCTGGGTCGGGTCGCTGCCGATGAAGATCGGGTTGAACGGGATGCGCTGGCCGAGCACGTGCGCGAGCGCCAGGGCGGGCATGAAAAGCGTCGCGGCGCGGTAGAGCCACGCCGGGGCGGTCTTTTCGATCTGCTTGCTGATGAAAGTGAGAAGCGTGCCGGCCAGCCCGAAGCCCAGCAGCGCCGTGCTGATCACGAGCGAGCCGAAATTCGACCAACTCGTCACTGCGAACATGCGCATGGCGGCGATCTCGTACATGATGAGCGCGGTGGAGAGCAGAAAGAGAGCGAAGAACCGGGACCGTGGCGCCATCTTCGAACCTCCGATGTATTGCCCTTTACATGTGTATATCGGCCGGTTATCCTTTGCGCAATGCATCGATCACCCAACCGTCGAGGCGGTACCGGTTTCTTCACAAAGCGAGTCCCGTCGATTCTCGTCTGGCTTTTTCTCGCGGGCATTGCCGTGGGGATCGCCGTGGGCCTCTTCCTGCCCGTTCTCCTGCCCGGTGTCCTTCCTCAGGGGCGTATCCCCGCCTTCCTCTGGAGCCAGGAAGGGAGCCTGACGGTCCACCCCGGCAAGTCATCTGACACCCTGCCGGCGACCCTGCTCGCCGCGCTTCCTTCCAACGAACGCCAGGTGACTGCCGTATCCGCAACTACCGCGGAGGCAGATGCCCCGGCATCAGCGGATGCGGCGCCAGTTTTCGATGCGGGCAAGGAGCTGGGCACCCTGCCAATGGACACGCGCGAGCATTTCGTCGATTACATGGAAAAGCACTACGGCGAAGAGCGCGATTTCCTGGAGAAACGCTGGGAAACGGCCCAGGCATATATAAAGACCCATGAGCTGCAAGGCAGCGCTATCGAGGCCTACCTGCGAACGCCGCGAGAACACTTCGTGCGGGCGCACAACCTCGCACGCGCCTATGACGATACCTGGATGCCTATCGGCTGGGGCGCGACAATCACGGATCCTGACGTCGTGAGCATGATGACAACCACCCTGGACGTGAAGCCGGGACAGAAGGTTCTGGAGATCGGGACCGGATCCGGGTATCAATCGGCCATCCTCTCCCACCTCACCAACTATGTATACACCATAGAGATCATCGAACCGCTGTTTCATGAAACGGACAGCCTTTACGACCAGCTGGAAACGCGGTATCCGGGGTATAAGAACATCCACCGCAAGCTTGGCGATGGCTTTTACGGATGGGAGAAATATGCCCCATTCGACCGCATCATTGTCACATGCGCGGTGGACCATCTGCCACCGCCGCTGATCCAGCAGCTCACCCCTAACGGGATCATGGTCGTGCCTCTTGGCCCTCCCGCGCGGCAATACATCATGAAGGTGGAGCGGGTCACCGACGAAAAGGGCGCCGTTACGCTGAAAAGGACCGACGTGTACAATGGGGTGAGTGTCAAATTCATTCCCTTCCGCAACGATCAGGGAAAAAGTTATAGTAGCCAAGGAGAGTGATATCGATGTAGAATAAGGATTGAGCCGGGAAGGAAATAGATCGAACATTGAACTGGATGAGGTCGATACTGCAGAATCAGAAGATTATCAGGCGCACGCGTGCCTTGCCAGGCAGGCCTGTGGAGCACCATGCGGCGCGCCATCGAGCAGCGTCGCGTCCCCGCTGGTTCGCCCGAATACCGATTACTGTCCCCATCGCCGCCATTGCAGTCCTCCTGAGCGGGTCGCTCATCGCATGGAAAGGGATAGGCTGGGCGTCGAATCCGTCGGAGATCCCGACCCTCGCCGCCGCGACCCGTGATAACGCGCAAGCGGCGGTCGGCACAGGGGCTTTGGAACGGGACCCGAATGTGGATCTGGATTACACGGTACAGGATGGGGAGACCCTTTCTGAGATCGCGTACGTGTACAAACTGGATTTCAGGCGTCTTGCGGTCTACAACAATCTCTCGAACCCCAGCGCCATCAAACCCGGGCAGCACCTGGTCATTCCCTCCCTGGTTCATGCCCAGACCATCAAGATGCCCGTGTTGCCCAAAACCGCAGGGCTGGCCATCGTCACCAGGCCCGAACCGGGCCAGCAGGTGCAGATCGATGCCACCCAGGAGAACGACGGGAGATCAGTGACCGCCCACTTCACCCTGGAACCGCTGAAGGATACAACCCTTGTTCGCTACGAATGGGACCTGGGGGACAATCATCGGTCTTTCCGAGACGGTACCTTCTGGACCTACGACAAGCCGGGCACGTACAACGTCAGTCTCAAGGCCTGGGACGCGGATGGCAAAGTCCACAGCTCGAACACCATCTACATCACGGTGCCGCATCCGGGAGCGTGGGCATCTGGAGACCAGCGTTTCATCACGCTGGACGACGTGGGCCAGCCTTTCGACGTGGACGGCGAAGTCATGTCAGTGCTGGGATATCCGTCCCTCGAAGAATCCCCCATCGTGAAAGCAGGCTCGGGCGAAGGCGTGCAGACATACGCGGCGAACAGGGCGGGTTTCTACAACCTCACCGTCGACAAGGGCGGTGAGAGCATGCGCTACTACCTGTTCGTCAGCCCCATCCCTTCACGAAACGTGGACCGGGCGGACATGGACTGGTACCGGACGCAGTTCAATACCGGCACCCAGTCGAATTGCGGGCCGAGCATGGTGGCAATGGCCATTTCGTGGGCAAAGGGAGAGTATGTTCCTGTGGCGCAGGTGCGCGAAGCAGTGGGATGGACCGGCGACGGGGGAATCGGATTCCAGGATATGATCAATGTGCTCCGAACGCGCGGCGTGAGCTCGGAGTTGAAACCTGCCTGGAGCCCTGACGACGTGCGCAAGATCATCGACCAGGGTCAGATCGCCATCCTTCTGTACAACACAGTGTCCGTGCGCAGGGCGAGCGGAGACCCGACACAGAATCTCTTTGGCGCCTACTACAAGGACAATGTCGGGCACTACGTGCTGATCAAGGGCTACAGCCTGGACCGAAAATGGTTCGTCGTCTATGATCCGATCCCCAGCGACTGGAGCTCCAACAGCGNNGACGGCATCAGCATGATCGGCCGCAACCGCTACTATCCGGTCTCCGAGCTCTTCAGCACGATACGGGTGAATCAGGTTCTCGCCGTGTCCCGCGTCGAGCCTACTTCCTGACCGACTTCCCCGGCTTTTCCTTCTCCGGCAGCAGCACGACGTGCTGCACCGCCTTCTGAGACAGCTTCACGCCGCGCGCTGCCAGACCGCAGACAGGTATCTTTCCCAGGTCAACGACGACAGCCTTCACTTTCTGTCTCTTCACCGGCACCATGGAAAGCTGCACGGTGCCCGGGTTCCTCTTCTCCGAGAGGAAGTCGATGCCGATGGCTCCTTCCTTCACAAGCGAATATGTCTTGTTGGTGATGAAACGCTCGATGTGGACACGTTTTCCCCACGCCACCTTGTTGGCGTCCCGGTAGATCAGGACGAAATGCTCTCCTTTCTGGGAATCCCAGACCGCAGCGTACAGGAGCGCCCCGGGCATCCATGCCTTTTCCGGGGGTGTCATGATGCGGTATGTCCCGTCCGCCGTNNCATTCATGACGAACTCTGAGCCGCGGATTGACGAGCCGAAGTAGCCGGCGTCACGGTCGTAGCTCAACCGAATATTCGCCTTGGCGACCGCAACCTTGTCCACGGTGTGGAACGTGTCCAGGGCGGTCTTGCGCGGATAGGCGTCACGATACTTGTCAATGAGCCCCGTGAGCCAGGCGATCGTCGTCTTGGTAAGGTTCTTCAGCTTCACGTTGCACTGTCGGATAGCGGCGACGATGTCGTCGATTTCGCCCCGGTTCTTCCGGATGTCGTACGCCGAGAT
>PMDT01000073.1 GCA_003154555.1 Spirochaetaceae bacterium | reverse complement strand
GCGCGCATTCGCGAAGACGCGGCAGAAGAAGGCGGCTCGTCAGGAAGTAGCCGAGAACGTTCGTTGCAAAGGTCAGCTCCACGCCGTCTGCATTCTTTTCCCACGGCGCCGGCCCGCGGCTTACCGCGGCGTTGTTGACCAGCACGTCAATACGCGGGTGGTGGGCGAGGAGTTGTTCTGCAAACTCTTCAATCGACTTCCTGCTGGCGAGATCGACCTGCACGACGTCGATGGGAGCGCCCCGTGAGATTTCGCCCGCGATTTTCCTGCCGGCCGCCGTGTCTCGACATCCCAGCACGAGGCTCGCCCCGAGCCCCGCCAGGCCGACTGCGATTTCCTTCCCGATTCCGGACGTGGGACCGGTGATGACGACGGTCCTGCCTTCAAGTGTTCCCATGGCTCAAAGATGCGCGTAAGAGCATGGATGTTCAAGTTGTCCGGCCCGATCGATGGTGGCGCTTCCCTTGCCCCATCGCGCCGCCGCGTTGACAAAGATTCCTCCACCGAGCAGGGCGTGCAGCATCTAGATCTCAGGGTTTTCGTTTTCTGGCACCGCGGACTCCTGTGTGGCGGGGAGAACGACCGTGAAACAGGCGCCGGCACCGGGGGGAGAGCTTGCGGAGATAGTGCCGCCGTGAGCCTGCACGATGGCCCGCGCGATGGAGAGTCCAAGTCCGCTGCTGCCACTTGCGCGCGAACGGGATAGATCGCCGCGGTAAAAGCGGTCGAAGATGTGGGGAATGTCCACAGGCAGGATGCCCGAGCCACAATCCTTCACCTCGAAGCACACGTTCGCGTTGCCGGGGCCTGGAGCGCAACTGAGGCGTACCTCGCCGTCCGGGGGAGAGTAGCGAATCGCGTTGTCCACGAGATTCAACACAACCTGCTTGATTTGATTGGGATCGGCGAGAGCGACAGACGGTTGTGCTCGTTGCACGATGATGCGGATATTCCGAGCTTGTGCCACGGCCGTCATCTGCTCTGCGACCTGCACGAGAAGATTGCCGATGTCGACCGGGCTGCGGACCAGAGTCGGGGCGCTGTCCAGGCGCGACAAGGTCAGCAAGTCGGCAACGAGAAGGCCGAGGCGGCGCATTTCGCCGTGCATGGCGCGCGCCATGCGCTGGGTGACCTGGGCGTCGCCGCGGTCCGCGCCCGTCAGCAGCATCTCTGCCATCCCCTCGAGCGAGGTAAGCGGTGTGCGCAGCTCGTGCGAGGCGTCCGCGATGAAGCGGCGCTGCGCTTCCATCATTGCAGCGAGCCGGTCCACCATCGTGTCGAATGAGGCAGCCAGCCGGGCGATCTCGTTGTTTCCCTGCGGGAGACGCAATCGTCGCGACAGGTCGCCCGCGGTGATCGCTCCCGCCGCGACCGCCATCCTGTCGAGCGGCCTCAGGACCACCCGCGTGAGGGCAAGCCCCGCCAGCATCCCGATCAGCGTTCCCAGGACTACTCCGAAGATGACGTACAGGCGAAGCAGATCGAGGACTGTATCTGCCGCGGTGAGCGACGCGGCTTGGACGAGGAACAGGGGCTTTGCAGCCGCGTCGGCCGTCGCGGGCAGGCGAAATGGCAGCATGATGACGAGTCGGCGAATGCCTTGCGGGTCGCGCACGACACGCTGGACGGGTGTCAATTCCCCCGCGGCCTCGGCGATCCATGCCGCCGGAAGAGTCGGCACAACGAGCGAGTTGATTTGCGTGAGCGATTGGCTGTTTTCGATCATGAGTCCCTGCATGTCCATCACGGCAACAGTGACGTCTGGACCGGTAAGTCCGCGCACAAGATCCGCGGCCGTCTTGCGCAGATCCGGCGCCGGTGGCGAACCCTTTGGCCCGCGGCGAGGGATCGGCGGGGATTCGATGCGTTGCAGAAAGGGGACTGCCTGCTGCCGGAGACGCGCTGCCGTGTCCCGTTCCATGGATCGGTCGAGCTGACCGTACAGAGCGGCGCCAAGGAGCGAAAGAATGCCGGCAAAAAGGACCGCATACAGCAGGCTGAGCTGCATGCCAACGGGCACACTCCACAACAGGCCGCGGCTTGGCCTATGCGGTTTCATTCGGAAGCTCCAGCGAGTAACCGATCCCGCGGACGCTTCGAATCAGGCTGCGGTTCGCATCGTCCAGCTTTTCGCGGAGATTGTGGATATGCACATCAATCGCGTTGGTATCGCCCCTGTAGTCCAGGCCCCAGACGCGATTCAGCAGGATGTCGCGCGGAAAAACCTGGCGAGGGTGAGCCATCAGCAGTTCCAGGAGGTCGAACTCAAGCGGAGTAAGCTCGACCTGCCGCCCCCCGCGGGTGACGCGCCGCGATTCTCGATCGAGCGTGATGTCACCCGCATGGAGCACCTGCTGCAGACTGATACCGCGCCTTCGCAAGACAGCGTGAATGCGCGCCAGGAGCTCGCGGAAGACGAACGGCTTGGCAAGATAATCGTCGGCGCCAATGTCCAGTCCGGCGATGCGATCGTCGACCTCGCCGCGCGCTGTAAGCATGATGATTGCCATGTCTTTCTTGCCGCTCAGGCGCCGACACACCTCGAGGCCATCCATGCCCGGCAGCATGATGTCGAGCACCATGAGATCCGGCGACACCTGCTTTGCCAGCTCGAGTGCTTCAAGCCCCGTGCGCGCCACGCGCACGTCGAATCCCTCGTAGCTCAGGCCCATGCTCAGCATCTCGGTGATGACTTGCTCGTCATCGACGACCAGCACGCGGATTTGTCGTGCGACATCTTTTGCGGCGGCCTTGGCGCCGTTCATTGTGATGCGGGGCATTGATGAAAGGTACTCATATTGCAGCCGAAAAAGGCGCCGACGGGCGGCCTGGCTCGTCGGCTGAAGCTTCTTTCAAGCTACCTGGTTCCGCTTTGAACAGGAATCTCGATCTGCACGGCAACGAGAGGAACGGCCGTTGACTGCTGCGCAGGTGCGGCGGCTGCCTTCGCGAATCTTAAATTAATGGTTTCACCCTGCTTGAGATCGCCGACAGTGGCCGTTTCTTCCCGGACGATCCGGGTTGTCGTACCCACCTGAACTGCCTGCTGGGTACCGTCGGCCAGCTTTATCGTCACGGTGTTACCCTGCACGCTCACCACGGTGGCCGACTGATCAGGATTGCCGGGCCTGTCTTTCGGTCCGCGCGGTCCACCGGCCTGTCCCATGGCCGCCCTTCCAGTCGGTGCACCAGGCTGTCCGCCCGGGCCATTTTTTGGTTCGCGCTTTCCGGCAGGTCCGCCGTTTGCAGCGATTTGTCCGCTGGGGCCGCCATTACCGGGATGGCCCGCTGCCGCAATGTGATTGCCGAGTAAACCTTTCTCGGCATAGGCGCCGATCGAGTTCCCCGACTGACCGAAGGCGCGCTCCGCCACCTGGAAGCTGCCCGTCTGGCTGACCGTCACGGTGATTGTGTCATTCGAGGTGTTGCCGCCCGCGTCAGTCACGTTGACGGTGAGCGTGTGATCGCCGTCGCTCACTCTGGTCGAGTCAAACTGCGCGTTCCACATCTGCGTGTCGCCAATTCGCTGCAGCGTCACCGCGGTCCCACCGTCGATCTGCATCGTCGCCGCGGCCACGCTCTTGTCATCCCAGACTTTTGCGCGGACGCTGACGGTGCCCTTGACG
Organism: Spirochaetaceae bacterium; assembly: GCA_003154555.1. Lineage (GTDB taxonomy): Bacteria > Spirochaetota > Spirochaetia > SZUA-6 > Fen-1364 > Fen-1364. The sequence continues at coordinate 396 of PMDT01000073.1, read as the reverse complement.
ACCTGGGAGCGGTCGATGATGAGCTGCCTGTCGGACGGCGAGGTGATCATGACGAATGGAAAGCCGCCCAGCTGCTTGAATTTCCAGCTCACCACTCCGTTGTCGAGGTTCGCGATCGAGAAGCCGACCGGCCCCTCGGTGGCCTGTCCGGTCGAGCGCGTGGCGGCATAGATCGTATGTCCGTCGTTGGCCACTTCGTTGTAGTGCGTGTGNNCGGCATCAAGATCGTTCGTCATCCATGTCTTTTCCTCGGAGCTGATTCCGCTCATCACGTCCAGAAGCACAAAGTGATACCCGCCCGCGGTGAAGCTCTGGTAGGGGACCGGTTCCATGTACTGGCTGTAGAAGCTGAAGCCTTTGTGGTCATGGTCGCCCGCGATTGCGTACGCCGGGTCC
>PMDT01000255.1 GCA_003154555.1 Spirochaetaceae bacterium | reverse complement strand
CCGACGTGGCGCTCAGCGACGATCACGGGCTTGTTGGATATCCTACGCAGTACGTCAAACAGGGGAATGTGACCATTACTGCCACGTTCACCGAGGCAAACGGCATCAGCACCAGCCCGAAGCNNTGTGGACAACCTGCACTGGGTCTACACCTGGGCAGTACCTTCGGGCAATGACGGGGTTGTGGAGGCTGTGATCATCACCGCCACTGACGTGGCAGGCAACAATGTCGGCACTACCTCCGGATTCACCAGCTACACGATCGACAACACAGCTTCTACGATTGCCAGCATCGTTCCAACCGACAATACGAATCTCTCAATCGTGGTAACCTTCAATGAGAGCGTCTATGGTAACAACCTTGCTGCCCATTCGGCGGCTCTTGCGAACAGCAGCGTCGCCATCACGGATCAGACGAGCGGAGCGACCGCGAACATCACGCTGCCTGCAACCATGTCAACAACGACCATCGCGAACGACACTGCCACATTCACCGTAGACAGTTGGACCGGTACGGTGACAAAGGATGATGTGCTTCGGGTCAGTGTCCAGGCGAACTCGATCTACGATTATGCCGGGAACCCCATGCCTTCTGGATTAAGCTCAACAACAGGTGCGGCGAAGCTATTGGGTCTCTTCGGCATCAATGGAAAGCCCGTGAATGCTTCGACCATAAAATCAGCGACCGGGTTCGCTCGAATAGGCGCTCTGATCCAGTCCACGATGTTCGGTACGGTCCAGGATGGATCGATCGCAACGGTCGTTGTGGGCGGGCCCGCCTCTTCAACAGTCAGCACAGCGCCGCGCGAGCAGTTCCACACGCCCGTGCCCGCCGCGGCTGCTGCGGCACCGGGATCGGCGGCGTCGGCGCTTACGGCTGCTCCGCTGCAGGCGATGGCGGCAGTGCCGTCATCGGCCTCCGCGGCATCCACAACGATCGCGATGGCGCCTGCGGCGACGTCGCGCACGGTGCAGGCACAGGGCGCGCCCGCGCAGTCGCTCCCCGGACCCGTCGTCACGCACCAGAACGTCGCGCGGCCCCTGCAGCCTGCGTGGTGGGCGCTTCTGCTCGGTGCCCTTGCGGTGGCATTGGTCACCGCGGGCGCGTGGAAGGGGCTGAAAATCATCCGGGAGCGAGGTCGGGAATAGAAGCACGAAAGGGTTGATGACGAAGAAGGCGCCGCAGGGCGCCTTCTTTCTTTCAGTGCGTGAGCCAGTCGGGGATGAGGATCCTGATCACGCGCAGGGCGACGGAGTCGGCGACAATTGCGTAGTCACCCTTCACTGCCACCCCCACGGCATAGACGTCGTCGCAGCTGGAGACGACCAGCGGCCGTGTCGGGATGAAGACATCGATGACCGTGAGCCCGCGGAAGCCTTCCGCCACGTAGACGTAGTTTCCCGAAGCGGAGATCGCCTCGGCGTAACCGGTGTCGTAGCGGCCCTTGAGCGCAGGCGCTCCCGGGTCGGAGATGTCGATGACGCTGACGCCCGTATTGCCCGCGGAGAAGAGCAGGCTGCCCGAGAGGGCAAGACTGCTCGCACGACCGGGGATGACGGCAGGCAGCATCACGGGCTTTGCCGGGGTGGAGACGTCGACCACGCGCACGCCGCCGTCACCGTCGGCGACGTACGCCCACGTGCCCTGCACGACGATGTCTTCCGCGTTCGTCGAGCGCACGGAGCCGATCTCTGACGGGGCCGATGGCGTGCTCACATCCAGCACGCGCACGCCCTGCTCGCCGGCGGCGACGTAGGCCAGCGTCCCGACAGGGAAGACCCGGTTCACGCTGCCGCCCGGCCGGTAGGAGCCGACGTCGACAGGCGGGCCCGGCTTCTTCGCATCCCAGGACGGAGAGACGTCGACAATGCGGACCCCGTTCGTGCCATCGGCAACGAATGCCATTTTGTCCGCCACGTTCACCGCCACGGCAAAGCGCGTCGTCAAGGCACCCGTGCTGGAAGCGTCCGACAAGCGCGAGGGGTCGGCGACATTCAGGACGCGGAGCCCCAGCGAGTGCGATGCCACGTAGGCCCAGTTGCCGGCCACGGAAATCGCGAAAGCCTTGCCGCCCGTCTCAGCCGCGCCGACGCGGAATGACTTGCCCTGGATCTGGACGCGCATCAGCTCGAGGCCCGAAGTCTCCGCGATATAGGCCATGCGGTCTTCGACACTCACGTCCGCGGCGCCCGGAAACGCATGGGAGGTGAAGAGAGCCGGGTGGGTGGGATCGGCAAGATCGATCACCTTCACGCCGGTGGTGCCGTCCGTCACGTAGGCATAGCCGTCCGCAAGGGCGACGGAAGAGGCCATGCCGACGGCAAAGGTGGCCAGGAGCTTCGGATTGCGCAGATCTTTCACGTCCACCACGCGGAGTCCGGCGGCGCCATCCGCGACGACCGCAATGCCGCCCTGCGTCGCCACGGAGCGCGCATCCGTCGTGGCAAGCGAACCGATGATGGCGGGGACGGCCGGCTTGGACACGTCGAGCACCTTCAGCCCTCCGACGCCGTCGGCAAGAAGCACCTTGCCACCGCTCACGGCGACGCCCAGTGCGTTGCTCGTGTCCAGGGTGCCCAGGCGGTTCAGCGTGTGCGTGTCGGAGATGTCGATCACCTTCACGCCCTTGTCGCCATCCGCCACGATGGCGTAGTCCCCCAGGCATACCACCGCCCGCGCGTCGCTTGTCTTGCGCGAGCCGAGGAGGACCGGCGTGCGCGGCGCGGAGATGTCCAGCACGCGCAAACCCGATTCGCCGTCTGCGACATAAGCGTAGCCGGACTTCACCGCGACGTCCCACGCGTTATCGGTCTGCATGCTGCCTACGTCCACGGGCCCGGCGGGATTGGACACGTCGATGATGCGGACACCGCGCGACCCTGCCGACAGGAACGCGTAGCCGCCGCTCACCGTCACGCGCCGGGATTCGCTTTCGGCGGCGGCCCCGACGTGCGCGAGCTTCTCGCTGGGAAAGGCGAGGCTCCTTCCTGTCGCGGTGGCGCTCACGGGTGCGAGCACTCCCGCGGGCGAGATCTGGTAGGTGTAATCCTTTCCGAAGTCGACGGACGTGTCCGTGTAGCCCGCCACCCGGATGCTCGAGGCGATTTTGGCGAACGTCGTCGTGCCGGCAGCAGCGCGCCAGACGTCGTAGGAATCCGCGCCGCCGATCGTGTCCCACGACAGCTTGATCTGCATGTAGTCGCCCTTCACGACCGGGGCGAGAGTCTGCGCAGAAAGCGGTATCGCGCGCACGAGCGTTGAGGAGCCGGTGGCCCCGTCATCGAAGCGCACCTGCATGCGGATCGAGTACAGGCTGCCATTGTCGAGGCCTGTGAGCACGACGGGAGAGCTTGCATTCGTCGTGGTCCGCCCTTTTTCAGGGTCCTCCGCGCCGGTTGTCCATGAAAGATCGTAGCGCGTGGCAAAAGCCGCGGGGCTCCAGGAGATCGTGATCCTGCGGTCGGCGGGAACGACGGAGAAAGCCGGGACGTCGCCGTCACCGGGGATCACGCGGACCGTGAGCTCGCCGCGGTTGCCGTTCGTCGCGATGGCAGTGAGCGTGATGTCCTGGGGGCCCGAGAGGGTCGCCGTGGGAAGAGAGAAGCGGAACACGCCGTCCGTTCCGACAGGCGAGGTCCCGCGCGCCGGGGTGGAGGTATGGGCGAAGTCGACGGGGGAGACGAGCCAGTTCACAGTATCGATGCCCGCCATGCCTGCCTGTCCCGCATAGGGATCGTTCACCTTACCGGCAACCCGCAGCAGGCTGCCGAATGCGCTGCCCTGCGCAGGGGCGGTGACGACGATAACGGGCTTCAGCCGACCATCGTGGAGGAGGATGCTTGCCGTGCTTGCATGGCCGCGCAGGTCTTCCGCCGTCACACGCACCGTGATGTCGCCGCTCACCTGGCTGGAGGGAAGCGAGACTTTGAACTTGCCCGACGCGTCCGCGGCAAGCCGCCCGCCCAAGGCAGGCTTTCCCGGCACGTCGTAGGAAAGGGAACGGAGCGCCACTGTTGTCGTGCCGTCACCCACCTGGCCTTCAACGCTCGTGGCATCCTTGTAGTAGCCGCCATTTGCGGGAGAGCTGAGCGCGATGGGGATGCCTCTCAGGTCATCTTGCAGCACGACCAGCTTTTCCACGGTGGCGCCTCCTCCCCCCGTGGCGACCACGCTCAGGGCCTGTGTGCCGCTCAGCCCTGCGGTGCTCACGGTGAAGGAGAAAGAGCCATCGGCGCCGATGTCGGAGGCGCCGGAAAGCTTTGTCCCTGCGATGGACCAGGCAACCTTTGAAACGGTATTCGTGCCCGTATCTGACGCGGAGTTCGTGGCCTTGCCGGAAACGGTGATCGAGGCGCCATACGTGGATCCGTCCACGGGGGACGTGATGGTGAGAGCGGGAGCCTCCCCCTGCGAGGCGGCCGCTGCCGGGGCCGGACTGCGCAACGCAAGTGTGCGGAGGCTGGTGCGACCATTCAGGTCGACCGCTTTCAGCTCCAGCACCTGTCCGCCTGAAAGCCCCTGCGCGGAGAATGAGAATCGGAACGATCCATCCTTCTGGAATGGCACGTCCCCGGAGCGGGTCGACGCGCCGATCAGGCGCCAGGACATCGATTTCACATCCGATGGCAGGCCCGAGGGGTCGGCGGGATCACCGACGCGGCCGTTCACGCTCACCGTGTCGGCATAGGAGGCGGAATCCGCGGGCGAGTCGATGCGAATCGACGGCCCTGTCGGGCGGTCGGCAAAAGATACCGTTGCCGTCGTGGATCGGCCGTTCCTGTCGACCGCCGCGATGTCGATGACAAGGTCCCCCTTCTCCCCGACCGTGGAGAATGAAAATGAGAAAGAGCCGTCTTTTGCCAGCGTCACGTCGTCGCCGAGCTTCGAGCCCTCCAGCGCCCACGAAACGGACGCCACCTCGGCCAGGGGCTCGGCGACGTCTTCGGGTCCCTTCACGACACCTGTGACCTTCGCCGTGGACCCATAACTGCCCATCCCTTGCGGAGAGCTCACAACGACGCCGGGCCCCCTGCCGTCGTCCACCAGCGATACCGATGCCTCGGTTGTCGTCGCATCCTTGAAGGCTGCCTGCACGACGAGAGTCTGCGCGGACCGCAACCCCTCGGTGGGCACGGAGGCATGGAAGGAGCCATCAGCGGAGATGGCAAAAGACCCCCATCGGTCGGTTCCCGTGATGCTCCATGAGGCGGAGCGCACCGCTGAAAGCGAGGCGATTCCCTTCGGCGGGACGATCCTGCCGGCCAATGGCACGGTGGAATGATAGACCTTGCCGTCCGCCGGAGAATCGATGCGCAGGGAGTATCCCTCGGAGGCGGAGGGTGACGGAGTCTGCGCGCTTGTAACGGGGGCGACCGTCGCCGGTGCCGTCTCGACAGGGGCAGACGTCTTCGGCGTGGCAGGGGTCGAGGGGGCTTGGCCGGTCGCCGGTGTGCGCAGCGGCGTCACGGCACGCTGCGGGGCTGGCGCGGCCTGCGGCGGGGTGACCTGCTGCACGACCGCGGCAGGCGACGCCGCGTGGCGCGGCACGAGCACGACGGCAACGACGGCACCCGCCACCACGAGCGCCGCCGCGCCGAGAAGCGCGCAGGTCCGGGGCCTCATGGCCCTATTCCTCCCCTTCGGCGAACAGGGCCTGGGGCCCCGTTGCCTCCGATGCGCGTGAACCGCTGCTGCCCGTGGTGGGACCAGTCTTCAGGTATCCATACGTGCTCACGAGGTTGGGATCAGCCGCGGAGGCCTTGTCGTAGTACACGCTGGCCTGGTCGTAGTTTTCAAGCTCGTAGTACGAGCGCGAAATGCTCAGGAGCACGCGGCCGTACAGCGGCGAGGCCTGGTTGCTGTCCGCTTCCATCGATCCTTCGGCCTGGTGGAAGACCTTCAGCGCGTTCTGGTAATCCTGCTGGAGAAAGTAGACGTTGCCAAGGTTGATCTCCGCGCTCAGGTAGTTCCGGTCCAGCGCGAGTGCCGTGTTGAGCGCTTTCAGCGCCTGGTCCCAGCGGCCGAACTGGGCGGCGATGATGCCCACCCTGTTGTAGTCCGCCTTGGAGTTGCTGGTGGTCGCGGTGGTCGTGTAGCTGTCGATGACGGTATCGATCACCTTGTCCGTCGTGTCGCGGAAGTTGTCGGCGATTTTTCGCGTGTCGCCATACTGCAGGCCAAGGTCTTCTTCCTTCAGCCCGACGGGGCTGAACACGTTCTGGACCGTTCCGGTGAAGTAGATCTGCCTGTCTTTCGTATCGTTGGCAAGAGCCGACCACTCCTCCACACCCTTGCGCCACGCGGAGAGGAAATCGGACGTGCCCACCATGGTCATTTCCACGGGAATCCAGAGCTCGCCGTTCACGTCGAATGTCATGGTCTTGTCGGGATGCAGCTCGCGGTAATTGGCGGTGGCGATCTTCGTCCCGAACACGGGATAGATGTGGCCGGGCACCGTGATGAATCCCGTCGGGATGCCGACGGATTCCATGATCGCGTCGAAGAGCGCGGTCAGGTCGCTGCAATCGCCCGCCTTCCTTTGCAGCGTTTCGCGGGGAAGGTGCACATGGTCCACGACCAACGGGTTCGCCTGCGCGGCGGCAAAGGAAGAGGTGAGGGCGAGCTGGTAGATGACCCCCAGCTCTTTCAGCGCATAGTACACGGCCATCGCCGTCTGCACGGGCGAGCTGTAGCCGGGCACCAATCGGTCCTTCACCGCCTGGCGGATGAAGGTGGCGTAATTGCGCAGCGCCGTATCCGCCTTGGTGATGAACGCCCCCTCCTTGCGGTTGTCATCCCAGCTGATGGATGTGCGGTCGTAGAGAACGTAGGAAACGGACTGTGACTGATTTGCGGGCCTGTTGTGGGAGACGTATGCCACCTGGATCTCGCCGTTCAGCGGCGTGTCGCCGTTGGTATTAAAAACCTCGCTGTTGAAAGAGGCGACGACCGGCACATCGACGCTCTTGCCGGCGTCCAGAGAGGCAATGCTCATGAGCTTTGTCGGGGCGTCCATGTAGCCGGCCTGGTTGAAGGAGACCTGCACGTCGGTGATGGGGAATTTTTCCGTGTTCTTGATCGTCACCTTGGCGAAGGCGTTCTTGGCGTAGTAGCTCTGCATGGCCGCATACAGGGGCGGGAAGGACACCTCCCCGAAGCTGATGCTCCTGATGGATGCCTTGGGCGCATCAGGATCGTCCCCGAACCTGTAGTTGACGCCTCCCCCGATGCCGAACGCGAGCCCGGTGAAGTTCGTGAGCGGCTCGAGCCCATAGCGATATGTCAGGGTGGGAACGACGTCGATACTGAAGCTGTATGCAGGATTAAGCGTGACATGTCCGCTCAGAGACGCCAGGAGGTTGTCGGTGCGCGTCGGGCCGGTGCCCAGCAGGTCGGGAAATATGATCATTTCGTAGCCCAGCCCGAGATCCGCACCTATTTCAAAGTTCTTCGTGACCCTGCTGGACCATCCGAGGCCTGCCAGACCGAGTATCTGGGTATTGTCGAAGTTGGCGACCTGGGTCTGGGTCGTGCTTGTCGCCGCGGTAAAGAGGTTGAATCCAAGGGTTGCGAAGGGCTGCAATGTCGGTACGCCGGGGATGGGGAAGCGCGCTGTACCCGAGAGGCCGTAATAGGTCTGCGCAGCCTGCTGCGATCCACCCTGGGGGGTGATGCTTTGGAATGAAGCACCCAGCGACCAGGGGTAGGCATAGTACGAATTGAGGTCGATGCCCTGCGCATGCGCGAACGTGGCTCCCACAAAGAGGAGAACGACGGCGAGAAAGTGCCGCTGCCTTCCCTGCAATCTCATAGTGTTGACCCCTCTGCTGACTTCTTGATGGAACGGAAAAAGGCCGTTCAATATAAAAAATACTATCATTTCAGACCGCGTGTTCCAATGGTGGGTGCGCGCGACATCGCGAGCGTTCCATGAGGACGGGCAGCCGCGTGGCGCGTTTTATGCGGCGATGCCCAGGCGGAGCGCCACCTCAAGCAATGCTTTGTCAGCCGTCAAAAGCCGCGCCCGCGCGAGAAGCGCCGACGCAACCAGGTGCGCATCGATCCATCCGATTCCCGACCCGCCGAGCTTGTTCGTCTCTGCACAATGCAGGACTTCCTTATGATCCGCCAGAGGCGCTGCGGGCAAGCGCCCGAGCAGGTCCATGATTTCCCTGCGGTTTGAAAGCCTGCCGAGAGAGAGCTCTCCCATGACAAAGGGATGCATGAGGACGTCGTTCTTCAGAAGCAGTGCCGTAAAAGCCTCGTTCCCGCGGCGGAAATAGTCGATCCAGACGGACGTGTCGACAAGGGTCATCGACGTCGGGCCGGGCGCCTGCGCGGTATCACCGACACCGCCCTTTCCGTGCCACCGAGCTCCGCGAGCCGGCGCGCGCTCTCCTTCTCCACGAGGGCCTTCAAACCCATGCGGACGAGGGCGGTCTTCTCATCGATCCCGGTGAGCCTCCCTGCCTCGCGGAGGAGATCCGCGTCGATGTTAATCGTGGTCCTCATATGTATGAAGATGTATCTTTTATGCATACTCATCAAGACGGCGCGCGCGGAACGCACGCGGTGTCTCCATGACATCAACGTGCGTTTCCTTTGCGGCGCTTGCGCACCGTCGGCATCTCCCCTATCATGGCCCCGCAGGGGAGGAGCATGCCGTCCAAAGCCCAGACGCCCGGCGCTGAACCAGGGAAACGAAAGCCGGCACCAACGCCCGCCTCCGCGATCTCCCCGAACGCCGCGCCGCGGTCCGTTCCTGCCGCTTCCGTGCCCGCTGCATCGGCAGCGGACACCGGCGACACCACTCTCGACATCCGCATGGCCCGGCTCAGGAGGCTGGTCGGCACGGACGAAGGCTTCTTCCTGCTGGCGCTCCACTCGTTCGTGGAGAGTTTCATCTGCGACGTGTTCCCCTCCTACAAGTATGCAAGCAGCTTTCCCGTGCTCCTCTGGGACTTCAGGGACTTCCTGAAGGCGAACAGGAAGGCGGAAAGCCAGGACCTCCAGGCTGTCACGCGGATCGCGAAGGAACATCCCACTGCAAACAAGGTCCGGCACGGCTTCCTGCCGCTGGGTAAGGAAGAAGCGGTGGCCGCCACATACAACTTCCTGGGATTCTGCCGGGCATCCGGCATCGTCCACCCGTTCCTGGACACGCTCAAGGCCAGCCTCAACGTATGGGACGAAAAGGTTTCACCGATCCAGAAGAGCCAGGAGCTGGGCAGGCTCAAGTTCGACCTGTTTCTTGCGCAGCGGGAGAACAAGAAGCTCCTCCAGCAGGCTGCCGCAGCGCGGGACGCCGAGGCAAAGGCCGAGCAGCTTGAATCCGACCTGAAGCAGCGCGCCGCGGAGCTCTCACGGGAACGGGCGCGCGCGGAAGGCAAGTCCGACAGGGTGGACGTCCTGCGCGCGGAGCTCAACAACCTCACCCAGCAGAAGAAAGGCCTCACCGACGAGCTGGCCAAGTTCCGCGACCTGAACCTCTACGTCGAGCACCTCAACAGGTTCACGATATACACGCGCACCCGGCGGGACTACGAGCGCAGCTTCATGCGCCTTACCGCGGAGCAGCAGGCGGCGCTGGACGCCATCACGCCCGGCCACGACTACCTGGTGCGCGGCGGGGCGGGCACGGGCAAGACCATCGTCCTCCTCCATGCCTACGGCAGGGCGCGGCGTGAGCTTTTCGCGCGCAGCACCGTGCTCCTGACGTATACGACGACGCTTGTGAAGTATGACCGCTACCTTGCGGAGCTGCTGAAGGCTTCGGAAGACCCCACGCTGATCCAGACTGCCGACAGCTTTTTTCGCGCGCGCCTGCGCACCATCGACCCGTCGTGGAACGTGGACTACGGGGCCGTGGAGACCCTGGCGAAGCGATGGAACACAACGGGCTTCATGACCGACGGTGAGCTTGCCACTGAGTTGGAGGACTTCCTCCTTGCCAACATGGTGAGCCGCACGGAATACGTGGAGGACCGGGTGGCGCGTCGGGGCATGCGCCAGCCGCTTTCCAAGGACCAGCGCGCGCTCGTGTGGGAAATCAGGGACCTGGTCGTCGGTGCAATGGAGGACCGCGGCCTGTTCAGCAAGAACTATTCGCGCATCAAGATAATAGAAGCGATTGGCGATGACGGCACGTCGGCTGTTTCTGATGAGAACGCCGTTCCCGGCGACGCGGCCGGCCCGCGGAGGGCTGCCACTGATGCGATCGATCTTGCCTTCGTGGACGAGTCGCAGGACCTCACCGCTGTCGACCTCAAGGCGCTGAAGCTCCTCTGCCGGGGCGGCATCATCATGGCAGGCGATTCCGGCCAGGCCATCTACGGACTGGGCAGCCCGTACAAGCGCGCCGGCATCGACATCTCGGGCCGCACGAGAATTCTCCGCACCGACTTCCGCACGACCTGTCCCATCCATGACCTCGCCGAGAAGTACCGCGAGCTCTGCGCTCCCGACGTCGACGGTGACGCGGTCACGACGCACGCCTTCCGCGAAGGCCCCTCGCCGGAGCTGTACCGCGCGGGCACACGGGAAGATCTCCTGAAGCTCCTGGTGGAGAAGGCGAGCCTTTTCATCGAGAAGCTGGGCTATGATCCTGAGAACATCACCGTGCTCGCCCCGAGCAAGACTGACGTGGGCCTTATCCAGGACAAGCTCTCCCGGCGCGGCATCAAGTCAGCCAACATACGCGACGATTCCTTCTCCTTCGCAGCGGAAGGCCTCGTGCGTGTGACGACGCTTCATTCCAGCAAGGGCCTGGATTTCCCCGTCGTGCTTTTGTACCTGCCGTCGCTTCCAATTGCCGGCGAATACGACCCGACGTCGGCCGACGCACTGGCGCGTAACCTGATCTATGTCGCCATGACACGCGCGATGGACAACCTGAATGTATTCGTGATGGAGGAAGCCCGGGAGAAGGCGATTACGGAGCTGGTGGAAGTGATGAGCGGGATGGGAACAGGGACGCCATAGGGGGTGTTCCCCGCAATGGCGCCTCGCGCTACCTGCCCTTTTGCGCAAATGTCAGCGCCAGCATGCCGAGCAGCAGCTTCTTCTGATGCACACGGCGAAATCCAATCCCCGTCATCATCCGCGGCAGCGCCACGAAATCTGGGTAAAAGGAAAGGCTCTTCGCGATATAGCTGTAGACCTCCGGATTGCGATGGAAAATCCAGCCCCAGAAGCCGCCCCAGGCACCCAGCAGCCTGAGCTGAATCATGCGCAGTCGGCGCGAGGGCGATGTGGAAAACTCCAGGAAGGCAGCCGTGCCGCCCGGCTTCAGCACGCGAAACATCTCCTTGAAGGTTGTCGGCAGGTGCGGTGAGTTTCGAAGTGCGTACCCTCCCGTGACGATGTCGTATGAGGCGTCGTCAAAGGGAAGCGCGTTCATGTTCTCCAGGTGGAACCTGATATTCGAAAGGTCCGTGCGCGCCTTGGCGCGCCGAAGCATGTCAGGGTTCAGATCCACCGCATCCACCGTGCCGCGCGGATACTGTCGGGCGAGAAGCCGGCTGATGTCTCCCGTTCCGCAGGCGAGGTCGAGGCAGGCGAATGACGCTGATGCTGCCGCCGGGGCAGGCAGNNTAGTCCAGCTTGCTGCCCGGCGCGGACAGGTCGAAATCCTTCAGGCGATAACGAAAGCGCGCACGAAGGTCTTCCCGTTCATTTGCTTTTTCCATCCCGAAAACCTACTTTTCAAAGATAGTGTCGTCAACAATTCCCGCTCCGGTCGTGGCGCCGCATCTCACCACAACGGTCGCAATTCATGGTATTGCCACCAGNNGTCTTCTCCGACAAGCAGCGCCGATTCATGCGGCGGCTGTACCAGAACACCGGAATCGACAAAAGGCACACCGTCATCAACGACTACGCCAAGGATCCATCCGGCTACACGTTCTACCCGAAGAACGCCCAGCTCATGCCGGAGCCGGGATTGGAGGCGCGCAACGACCTGTTTATTCGTGAATCCAATCGCTTGTCAGAACAAGCGGCACGTGCCCTCTTTTCACGCCTGCCGTCCTTCGACCGGACCGCCATCACCGATCTGATAACGGTAACGTGCACCGGTTTTTCCGCGCCCGGATTCGACTTTCACCTGGTGAATGCGCTGGGGCTTCGCCCGGACATCCGCCGTTACAACATTGCTTTCATGGGCTGCTATGCGGGATTCCCCGCCATGCGGCTGGCCCGCGATATCTGCGTTGCGCGCCCCGGGGCGCACGTGCTGATCGTCGCGGTGGAACTGTGCTCGCTGCACTTCCAGCAGAAGACGGACCTCGATTTCATCATCGCCAATTCACTTTTTGCCGACGGCGCCGCGGCTGTCCTGGTCGGGCCGACGCTGGATCCTTCACCTGCGCATGGTGAGAACGGGCACGGCGCGCGGTTGCTCCTGGACAGCTTTACGTCGCGGATCATCCCGGGAAGCGAAAAGGACATGGCCTGGAAAATCGGGGAGAACGCATTCGACATGCGCCTGTCGGCGTACGTGCCCGCGTTTATCGAACAGAACATCAGGTCGATCATCGACGAGATCCTGCGCGCATCGGAGGCCTCATTCGACGACATCGCCATCTGGGCCGTCCACCCGGGCGGTCGGGCGATACTCGATCGGACCGCCGCGGCCTTGAATATTCCTCCGTCCGCCCTGGGCCATTCCTACGACGTTCTGCGGGAGTACGGGAACATGAGCTCGGCAACTATCTTTTTCGTCCTTCAGCGAATCCTTTCGGACAGCGCAACAGGCACCGTTTTCGCCACAGCGTTCGGCCCCGGGCTCACCGTGGAATCGGGGCTCTTTCGAAAGGTCGTGTGACACTCCCGCCTTTCCCGTCGCGTCGGCGCAGGATCACGCAGCCCGAGCTGATGGACGATCCGCGGAGCGATCGTTCCCGCCTCTTTGCAACCCTGCGCCAGTTCCGCCTGACAAATCGCCTGTTCTCCCGATATCGAATGCTGCTGACACGCCACGTCCTGCGCGACATGGAACGGCTGTCGCGAAAGGGTCGATCGGACCGGCCCTTCACCATGCTCGAAATCGGCGCGGGCGGCTGCGACGTGGCGATCTGGCTGGCGCGGATCTGTCGGAAGCGCGGGATTCCGCTGCGCATCACCTGCATCGACAACGACATTCGAGTTGCCTCCTTTGCCCGGCGTCGCATCAGGGAGTCCAGCGTCTCAGATCGAATCGACTTCCTGCAGAGATCGGCGTTCGACGTCGAACGGCTTCCGGACCACGACTACGTGATCAGTTGGAACACGCTGCACCATTTCACAGACGACCAGGCCCGCGGACTGCTTCAGGCCATGCGTGAGAAAGCGACTCGCAGATTCGTGGCAAGCGATCTCGAGAGGTCACCGGTCGGGTGGATTGCATTCCTTGCCTTTTCAATAATTTTCCTGCACGGCAGTTTTGCCCGCTGGGACGGATTGCTCTCCATATCGCGCGCCTTCTCCCGGGCCGGGCTTTACGCCCTGGCGGTTCATGCCGTCAACGGGCACCCGCCCCGGATGCGTCGCCTTTTCCCCGCGCGGCTCTGCATCGTCGGGGTCGGAGCGGCGACAGGAACGTGACAACGCGCGTCGTTCAGGGAGCGCTTCTTCTCTTTCCACCGCCCGGCGGTGTTCGCGTGTCGTTGAAATATTTCTCACTGCGATAGCGTAGCCACACGCGCAGGACCTGGGGGATTTTTTCCTTCTCCGCCTGCGAGAGCTTGTCGTACAGCTCCAGTGCCCGCGTGCGCTCCGCGCGGCACGCGCCGTTCCTGTGGGCGTCCCAATAGCTGCGCGCAAGGCGGATGCGGCGGCAGACTTCTTTGACCAGTGCGTCGCCTTTCAGGGTTGCCGGATCCGGGCGCTTCTTCACGCAACGATGATAGCGGTCCGCGCAAGGCAATCGCAAGCGCCAGTGAAAATTGAGCGTATTTTGATCTTGATGGAAAGTGTTATTGGTATTACTCTTACTGGAGAAGTAATACCATGAAGATAACGACAAAAGGCCAGGTTACCATCCCGCAGGAGTTGCGACGCAAGTACCAGATTGATGCCCATGCAGAAATCGATTTTGTCGAAGAAGACGGCCAGATTGTTGTCCGTGTTGTGAAGAAGTCCGGAACCACCATCCGAAAGCTCCTGCGCCGGGGCGATGTCCTCCTTACTACTGAGGAAATCCTGCGCCTTACCAGGTCGGATTGATGTCGTTGTATCTCGCCGATTCCTCGGTTCTTCTCGATGTCTTCACTGCGGATCCCGCCTGGGCCGAATGGTCAATCGCGCGGCTTGAAGAGGCTTCCGCAGAGGGGACCATCTTCATCAATCCCGTCGTGTATGCGGAAATATCGATCCGTTTTTCGCGCATTGAAGATTTGGAAGCCGCACTGGATGGGAGTGGTCTTCTCTGGACTGAGATTCCCCGCGAGGCGCTTTTCCTGGCGGGCAAGGCCTTCCTGTCGTATCGAAAGGCTGGCGGTACGCGAACAAGTCCACTCCCGGATTTCTTCATCGGTGCGCATGCGGCGGTGTCGGACCTGGTGCTGATCACGCGTGACCCCGAAAGGATGCACAGGTATTTCCCGAAGCTGCAGTTGGCAAGCCCTGAGACACATCCGCACCAAAAAAGTTGATGTATATATACATATACACTTGATATGTACATACCCGAGGGTTACATTTTTCCTGGAAGCACTGGATGAAAACAATAAACGCCTTGAACCTGCGCAATAACCTGGGGAAAGTGCTGCAAGAGCTTGAAGAAACAAATGAGCCGGTCCTTGTGAGCAAGGGAAGGAAGATCAGGGCTGTTCTTGTCGGCATAGATGATTTTCAGAAGCGGTTCGTCGACAAGCAGGCGGAAGAGGACAAGGAAAGATGGCTGAAAAGCATTCTCAATCTGCGCGCTCCCCGCACAGGCAGCATTTCAAGTCTCGACGTGCTTCGTGATCTCAGGGGCTACAAGCTGTGAAATACGTCATCGACGCTTCCGTTGCTCTTCGGTGGTACATCGAAGAGGAGCGGAACGAACGCGCAGATCAGGTCCTTCGACGCCTGGTGCGCGACCCCGGAGATTTTGCCGTGCCCGAGCTGTTCGGGTATGAAGTCTTTTCAGCCCTCTTTCGGATACACCCGAAGCCCCAGGNNCCCCAGGAGACCTTTGAAAAAGGGATCATCCCCATTTTGCACTCAGGCTTGCTACGCTATCCGCTGACGGATGGGATTGCCGGAAGAGCCGCGAGATTCGTTGCTTTGGGTCTCACAGGCTACGATGCCATGTACGTCGCGACCGCCGAAGAGCTTGGTGCTGTCTGGCTGACCTTTGATGAAAAAGCCCACGCTCTCATTCAACCGGAACGCCTGTCGGCATGCCTCGACGCGGAACTTCCTCCGGACTGGTAGTGGCAGAAGTGNNNGCGTGTTCATGACGAACGGACCGTACTGGACGACAGGCTCACCTATCGGTCTGCCCTGGAGCAGGAGAAGATGGCACTCGTCGTCGCCGGCCTCCAGCATCACCTCAAGCTCAGGCCGCAGCCGGACTGAGTGGTCGGCCTTTATCTCCACGCCGTCGACAACAACACGCGACCCACTATAGAAGAATAGTTTCCGATTCACGCCCGCGGAGGCGGCGGGGATTTTCCAGGATGCATGCGGCTCCATCCGAATAGTCCAGATCGCCAGTTCGTTTGAAGGGTCCGCGGCCCAGGAATCGGGCGCCGATGGAAGAGCCCGCACACCGCCAACAGTGCCGGAAATGATATCGACCTCAATCAGATTTCCTGTCGTGCCCCGTTGCGACAATCGGGGAACATCTTCCGACCACAGCATGGTGTAGTAGGGTTTTGCGAATTTCCGCGCGGCGGGCAGGTTGAGCCAGATCTGGAAGAGCTCNNCTGCACGTCGCCGTTGCCGTAGCGACCCGTCGCCCCCTGCGAATCGGAGTGATCGATCATGCCCTTCAGGACCGCGGTCACTGTCTCGAATCCGCGGTGCGGATGTGATGGGAATCCCGGCACTGCTTCACCGTGGTACATGCGCCAGTCCTCGCGCGGGTCGAAGTCCTGCCCCATGTCCCGTCCCTCAAGCGATGCCGCGGGTCCGAGCTCCGCGTTCCCCGCGGGGTAGTTGTCCAGGTGATGCACGCAATAAAGGAAAGGATCCTCGGTCTCCCAGGGGAAGCTGAGCTTCTTGGTGGCGATCACAGAATTGCCGGACATGGGGTGCCTCCGATTGTCAATGGCGACAGTATAGCCTAAAGCGGTGCGGGCGGGGAGGCGTCAGATGAGCCGCGGGACGCCTCTGGTCGGCGTGACGAACAGGTGCCGATCAGGCGCCGCCGAGGACCGCGTCCAGCGAAAGCTCCGGGAACAGGGTTTTTACTTTCTTCAGAGTGGAAAGCGATGGGTTCCCGCGCCGCTCGAGTCTTTGGTAGCTGTAGAGGCTTTTCAGACCCAGCATTTGCGCCGCTTGCTGCTGGGTCAGCCGACTGCGGAGCCGTGACTGTCGAAGCTGAAGAGCGAACGCGACCCCCGGTTCCACTTCCACGGCAACGATGTTGCGCGCTTTCGGAGTGCGCGTCGGAGCCGGGAATATCACCTTGCTCGACTCCGGCTCCTCCAAATACAGATTCAGAGCTTCATGCATGTTCTTCACGAGCTCCGTCCGACTCCGGCCCTGCGTCAGGCAGCCCTCAAGCTCGATGCATTCTGCCCATTCGGGCTGGCCGGCGTGGATCCGAAAATGGTACTTCATTGTTTTCCTTGCTCGTCCGTCCTGGACCGCGCGAGCCTCTTCAGCAGCTTGCGTTCGATCCCGCGACCGAGCTCCTTGTGCATCGGTATTGTCTCACGCATATCGTTTTTGCCGACCTTCAGGTGGGAACCCTTGCGGTGAAGAACGACTCAGCCCGCTTTTCGATATAGCCTCAATACATCCTCGCCGCTGAGTGGCACCACGCCTCTCCTTCTTATTTTACCAAATAAAGTTGGTAAAGTACAGCAACCTTCAAGAACTGACGATTCGCGGCGAACCGAAAGGCCGCGTCAGGCCTTTCCCGACCTCATGTAGCAGAACGGGCAATCGATGCAAGCTGATTGAAGGATGACGGCGATCTTCTGAACCGGGAGACAGGTGCGTCAGCGGTTGGACATTGATTCAAGGCCGACAAGGAGCGGGTGGATCGACTTACCGGCCATTGTCAGCATGCCGGATGGCAAGGACGTCATAGGAAGGATCAACGGCGGACTTCAGCTTCCCATCCGCCCAGCGGGTCGCGAAAAGCTTTTTGCGCTTTGCGGCGCTTTCGGCGGATGTGGGTGTGATGCCCATACGTCAACCCATACTACTGGCGCCGGTCACCCAAGCTCAGGCGACGTGAATGAGAGCGTTGACGGCCGCTGCCATTGATTCGATCGCAGCGGCATCCATAAGAAGCACTTCCTGCGACCAACGCGGGTTGCCCAGGAGGGAGAACCTGTCCCAAAGAGTGAGTCGGTCACGATGAAGCTCACCGCCGAAGAGGCGATTAGCGAAGGCATGCGCAGAAAGCCATTCGGGATAAGCGCCCCTGAGCTCCGCCTGAGCCTGCTCTCCCTGGTACATGCTGCAGAGGAATAATCCCACCTTGCGGCTGAGAAGCTCCTCGCGCTGGCGATGGCAGAAGGTGGTCACCTCCCGCTGGATCTTTGCGCCGTAGATGGAGCCCCCAATCAACACGACGTCGAACTCGTGCGCATCCGGCCAAGGCTGGCGCGCGAGGTCCACGACCACCGCCTCCGCGCGTATCCGCTGGCCCAAAATGCGTGCGCAGGCTGCCGTGGTCCCATACTTCGACCGGTACGCAATCAGGACTCGCATGTCATCTGCCCTCCCTGCCCTTTTTATTGCGCCATAATCTGACCGTGGCTTATCTCCGCGTACAATATACTCTTATTGGCGGTGACCAAGGCCCATAGTCCCGATGGTCTCCCCCTTCCGATTCCGTCAAATCGCCCGTCGCTTCTCCATTCCACTGCTGATGATTGTGCCCGCGAAGTAAGGTACCTTGTACTCTTCCGCTGAGGGGGGAAAANNACGGGTGATGTCGTGCAGTTCAGGGGCGGTGGCTCACCGATGAATGTTGAGCAGGTAGAGGGTGCGGAAGCTATTTGTGTCTTTTCTCTTGGTGGCAAGCAACGCGTAAAGCTTGCGCTTCTTGAGAAGATCTCCAATGAACCGCCTCTGGCCCGTCATCGGTGGACCCATACACGTGGACAAATCACGTAAGGGCTGTTCCCGGTTGTTCGGGTAAGCCAGAGAGTTTTAAGCCTAAGCGGGAAGCCGCTGCCCGGAGTGCCGATCATGCGCCACCACGATCTTATTAAACAAAAGGCATTTTTTCATTAATAAGAAATTCTGCTATTACGTATTGTTGAATAAAGAAACACGTATTTTTTATTCTTATTGACAGATGCTCATTGTTCACGTAATATGTTAACCATACATGGAGAACATAATGATTGGAGACCGAATCAGGCGGAAGAGGCTGGCCGCTGCGATGTCGCTCCAGGATCTCGCAGAAATGCTTGGCAGCAGTGGAATTCGCCTAAGTAAGGCAGCTCTCTCAAACTATGAGACCAACAAGACGGTGCCTAACGCAAAAACACTGTGGGCGTTGGCAAAGGCTTTCAACGTCTCCATGGAGTACTTTGTCCAAAATCAAAATATGTCGATTGCGCTTGTCGGGTATCGGAAGCAAGCCGGACTCAGCGCAACGCGGCACGACCGGATCCTGGCGATCATCCAAGATGAGATAGAGAAGAGGATCGAGATAGAAGAGATCCTCGGCATTGAGCGGCGTGTTGAGCTTCCCGAGCAGAAAACCATCAGCGCACCGGAGGACGTGGAACAGATTGCTGCGGCGGCGCGAGATGTCTGGGGGCTTGGAGATCAACCTGTCTCCAGCGTATCGGCTCTACTTGAAGAGAACGGCTGGTATGTCATTAGCTCGCCGAACGAAGAAGGCTTCGACGGCTTGTCCGGTTTGGTGAAGCCGAATAACAGACCATTCGCGGTGTCTCGCGGCGGAATATCCATCGATCGGATGCGACTCAATCTCCTGCATGAGGTGGGGCACGCTTACCTGGTAGGCGCAGAGGAAAAGCTCACCGAGAAAGCGGCATTTCGTTTTGCCTCGGCTGTCTTGTTCCCGAAGGCGAAAGTCTACGATGAAGTTGGACATGACAGGTCGAGCTTCGGACTTGACGAGCTTGTCCTGCTCAAGAAGAAATATGGCTTGAGCATCCAGGCCATGGCATTCCGATTCAGGGATCTTGGAATCATAAGCCAATCCTACTTTGCACTTATTTTTACCTATATGAACCAGAAAGGCTTCAAAGTCAAAGAGCCGGGGTCGGAAGAGCCCACATTTCAGGAAGAGCCAATGGCGTTCAAGGCGCAGGTATATCGCGCAGCGTCTGAAGGGCTCATCTCGGAACAGGATATTGCGCGCTTCCTGCCTGAACATATGGTTCGTATTGAAGGCTCAAGTCTCGGATCCTCTGCTGACATCAAGCGTCTGCTTTCCCTCCCAAAGGAGGAACGAGAAAAAGTGCTTGAGGCGGCAGCATCAGCGGCCGTTNNGGCACGGCGTTGGCCGTCGAAACCGTGGCTGTTTGGGCACCGAGAATACTCGGTTCATTTGCGCCGCCAGCGGCAGCATCAGCGGCCGTTGGCGACTATGAAAGCTCAGAAATCAATCTCGGCGAAACAGTCGATGACGTCACAGAGTATTCCTAAACGCGGCGAGGTGTGGATCGTAGATCTGAATCCTACGAAAGGCGCCGAAATGGGCAAGCGCAGGACGGCCGTTGTCATCAGCACGGACAGCCTTGGGCGGCTGCCGTTGCATATCCAAGCTCCGCCTTTGCCCAGGAGGCGGCTTCGTCCGCAGGGAATCAAAGTGCTTTCGCTGTTCTTCGTGGACAGCGTCGAGAAATACCGAAAGTACGATGCGGAGGGCGATCCGGTAAAAGGCGACTATGCCCTGATTTTCGAAGAAGAGTACAAACGCCTGGCCAAGCACCCGGACTATCGCACGCTTTTTGAGGAAGTGGATCTCTCCCGCTCCGCCGAGGAAGTCCATGGCGGATACTTCTCTATCGATAGAAAAAAGATCGCGGGCAAAATGGTTGATATGCTGAAAGACACCGGCGGCGACACCCAGGCGGACGACGACACGTACAGCCTCATCA
>PMDT01000087.1:2333-30006 GCA_003154555.1 Spirochaetaceae bacterium | reverse complement strand
AGCGCTTGCTCAAGTTGAGCTCTTTTGCTGAGGTATCCGATGTCGATCAAGATGAAACCATCTCCAGCGGCGAGAAGGTAGCTGTTCACGCCGCCCAGGTTGATGACTTTAGCTAAAGACATGACCTGCTCCTTCTACAATGGCACTTGGCACAGACCTGAAATCCGGCGAGGATGGCAGCTGGTGGCTTCATGGAACCCACTTCTGACGATCAGTTTTGGAAATAGCCATAACAATATATTAGAGAGTTTTGCCGGATAATCTGGTGAGGGTGATGTTTTCAGATCAACTGAATGTTGTTGGGCTGACGGCGCTTAATATACAAGCAAGAATAATCTGTCCACCGTATGGTTATGTTGTCGCTGTTCAAATGGGCGAGGAGACACGAGATGAAGCTATTCGCTGATTTCCTCAGAGAGAATGGTCGGGTGGGCGAGCGCGAGCGGCCGTTCTATCAACACTGGGCCGACGCATACATCAAACAAATGAAGCGGGATACGATCGACGGAGCGTCCTTAAAAGAGTTCGTCACCCAATTGGAGACAACCCACGAGGACTGGCAGGTCGCGCAAGCAAGACACGCGCTGCAGTTGTATTGCTATTACAGGGAGCACTTTGGTGGAGCAACGTCTTCCACTCGGCAAAAGCGCGATGTGACGCCTGCGCCGGGTCGAGACCCTGGCTCCCTCTCGGAGCATGGGCGAATGCCAACGAGCTGGAAAGACGCAAAAGATTCCCTGGCGCAGGCTATGCGGTTGCGCCACCTGTCATTGCGGACAGAGAGTTCCTACAAGGACTGGCTGGTGCAGTTCGAGACGTTTACAAAAGGCAAGACTTGCGCCGGTATCACGGAGGAAGATCTGAAGTGCTTTCTTTCCTATCTTGCGGTTGAAAAACGGGTCGCGGCGGCAACGCAGAAGCTGGCGTTCAATGCCCTCTTGTTCTTCTATAGAAACATCCTTGGTGTTGAGATCTGTGGCCTGAACACTGTAGTGCCGTCACATGTTCCGAGGAGGCTGCCGGTCGTCTTGGCGACGGAAGAGGTCGTGAGGGTGCTGTCGCACCTGAAAGGCGCCTATCTGCTCATGGCAACTCTCATCTACGGGGGAGGGTTGCGGTTGAGCGAATGCCTTTCGCTGCGGGTCAAGGACATCGACTTTGCGAGGAACTGCTTGACGATCCGGGGCGGCAAAGGCGACAAGGATCGGGAGACAGTGCTGCCGGAAAGGACCATCACCGGTCTGAAACAACACCTCGTGCGAATCCGGGCGCTCTATGAACGGGATCGGAGCAGATCTCTGGAAGGGGTCTCAATCCCCGGGGCCTTGGACAGGAAGTATACCGGCGCGAGCAAAGAGTGGGGCTGGTACTGGGTGTTTCCTTCCCCTGTACTTTGCATGGATCCCGTGTCACATGTCGTCCGTCGTCATCACGTTTACCCGACAACGCTGCAAAGTGCTTTCCGAAAGGCGGTTCGAGAAGCCGGCGTTCTCAAGCGGGCGAGCGTGCATACGCTGCGTCATAGTTTTGCGACCCATTTGATCGAGAAGGGATACGATATCAGGACGGTTCAGGAGCTCCTAGGGCATACAGACGTGTCCACAACGATGATCTATACGCACGTAGCATCCAGGAACAAGCTCGGCGTCAGGAGCCCAATGGACGCTTTGGAGGGACGCATAGCTCCACCATAGTCATGAGCCTGGCCCGGAGGCTTTTTCGCAGGGCAAGACATGGAGTACAGCGAGCGCCGCCGAAACGTGCTGCCTGCCGGACGCTGTAAAAGCGGTGTATCCAGGGTGGACGCATTCTACACCGTGGTTCGCATCTCGTAAACACAAAAAGAGGAGCTGGGAGTTGCTGGCGGCGGGGCATGGGCGCGGGGGAGCAGGGCACAAGCCAGGAAGGATGGAAGGCGTGCAAGTATACGCGGCAGGCCGGGGCGCGCGGCAAAGGCCGTGGTGTGGGGATTGGAAGCCATTTGGGATGCGGCACCCCCCCCTTGCGCCGGTCAGGGGCTCGGTCGCATGCTGGGATCGCCCGCGGAAAAGCCGCCGTGGCAGAAGGAGAGCGCGCGCTCATGAGCATGGCACCGACGCATGGCACTACCCCTGAGGCCCGGCCCGCATTCGAGGCCGTCCGATTTGAGGACGACACCGGCGAGCTTTGCCTCGTTGACCAGACCCTCCTGCCCGGGGAGGTACGGACAATACGCCTCGTGGAAGCCGCGCAGGTGCGCGAGGCCATTTACGAGCTGCGGGTGCGGGGAGCGCCGGCGATCGGGATTGCTGCGGCGTACGGCGCCTACCTCGGGGCGCGCCGCAGCGCCGCGCGCGACACGGCCGGCATCGAGGGGGACTTTGCTGCCGCCTGCGCCTTGCTGCGGGCGGCACGGCCGACGGCGGTAAACCTCGGATGGGCACTTCAGCGCATGGAACGGCGCTTTCAGGCAGAGAAGGACCGCCCGCAGTCAGAGCTGCTCGCGGCGCTGCGGCGCGAGGCGGACGGCATCCGCGCTGAGGATGAGGAGGTGTGCAGGCGTATCGGGGAAAACGGGCTTGCACTCCTGGGCCGGGGGTGGGGACTCCTCACGCACTGCAATGCGGGGGCACTCGCAACGGCACGATACGGGACGGCACTCGCGCCCATTTACCTCGGGCAGGAGCGCGGATACGGCTTTCGCGTGTTTGCCGATGAGACCAGGCCGCTGCTGCAGGGTGCGCGGCTGACGGCATGGGAGCTTCACGCAGCGGGAGTTGACGTGACGGTGATTTGCGACAACATGGCCGCCACGGTGATGAGTCAGCATCGCGTGCAGGCTGTCCTGGTAGGGTGCGACAGGGTTGCAGCAAATGGCGACACGGCGAACAAGATCGGCACACTGGGTGTCGCGATCATCGCACGACACTACGGCATTCCCTTCTACGTTCATGCACCACTCTCCACGATCGATGCCGCCTGCCCCGACGGGTCGGCAATTCCCATCGAAGAGCGACCGGAGGCGGAGGTCACCGAACGGTGGTACCGGCAGAGGATGACCCCCCCCGGGGTGCGCGCGTACAACCCCGCGTTCGACGTGACTCCACATGGGCTGATCAGTGCGATCGTGACCGAGCGGGGCGTGATCGTGCCGCCATTCGGGGAAGGCATCAAGGCAACTCTCGCATAGCGGCCGGCGGTGCGGAGCCCGCCGCGCGGCGCACGGTTTCCGCGAGAGCGCGTGAGTGAAGCTGCGCCGCGCGTTCGGTTTCGGGACCCGGAGAGCAGCGATCCGTTCCTGCTGCTGGATGACTTTCGCAAAGAGAGGCCGGAGGATCATCTTGCCGGCTTCCCCTTGCACCTATCGCGGGATCGAGACCATCGCCTGCTTTCTCTCGGGCAGCGCGGATCATGGCGACAGCAGGGGAAACTCGGGGTCCATCACGACCGGAGATGTGCAGTGGATGCCGCGGGAAGGGGCATCATCCACCAGGAGAATGCCGCACGGTGATGAGAAAGGCAGGCTGCACGGCTTCCTGCTCTGCGCCAATTTGCCCGCATTCTGACCGGAGCCGCAGTACCTCGACGTGCGGGTCCCATTGTCATGAACACGCAGGAAGAGCTTTGGCAGGCCTTCTCACGACATCGCGTCTTTCCTGGAGCAGAAGCAGCGGGGGCTCAGGCCCATCCTTCGGCGGCAAGCGCATCGTGCAGCTCGTCCGGGTGATGTCGGCAGCGATACTCGATCCTGCTCGATTCCGCGTGCGCCTTGCTGTAGGGCCAGCCGGACAGCATGCGGTTTCTCTCATGGAGCTCGTGCAGGAGGATGTAGCCGCGCTCCTGCTCGACGATTGCATCGTCAATCCAGACTTCATCGCCGGGAACGAACTCGTACACCTTGTCGTGCCCGCCTTCCGTGAAGTCGATGTCGAATGTGCTCCGCACGAGTCGACCGTTCACGATCCACACCGACACGCCGTTCTCGAGCTTTTTCCACAGTTTCTCGTGCATGGTGGCACCGGAGGGAAGAACGGTGCCGCCGGCCGTGGCCTTGCGGACGTCCCCGGCCCGCCTTCTTTCCTTGCGCTCCTGCCGATCCGCCTCCACGATGGCCTCCGCATAGCGCATTCCGCCCTTCATCAACCGGTGCTCGATGAGAAGGTGGTCGATGAAAAACTGCCGTTCGTCGTGCTGGGCTTCCTGGTCGATCCACAGCTCGTTCATCGGGATAAAGGGGAATCGAAAGTGCTGGCCGAAGTTCGTGAACTCTTCGTCGACGTGGCCGCGGATATAGCTGCCGTCGACAATCCAGATTTCAAAGTTGCCCCGCTTTTCCACGAGGCTGATATGAGGGGACGCTTGAGCTGTCATGGCGGTCAGTATAAATGACAAGGGCGAGCCCGGCGACCCATGCCGCCCTGCCCGCCCTTGCACTACTTTTTCTGTTCGCGCGCCGCCGCGCTCACCCTATGGTTTTGTCACACTATTCTGGCTCAGCACGACCTGTGTCTGTGCCAGGGCCCTTCCGTTCATCGAGGCGCCCGTTTGCAGCGTGATCTGCGTCTGGCTCAAGATGATTCCTTCGAAGTGCGCGGTTGTGCCCAGGATCACCTGACCCGCGACCTGCCAGAAAATGTTCTTCGCCTGCGCGCCTATCAGGAGAACGCTTGTTGCGCTGCTGACCGTGAGATCTCCCGATATCTGGAAGATCCAGACGTCATTTGCGCCGCCGGAGACCGTGACATTCGTCGGTATCGTGACAGAGCTGCCCCACTTGTAGAGGCCAGGGGCGAGGGTACGTCCTCCGAGGTTTCCTGCGTACAGGTTGGTGAAATCGGGCAGAGGCCGTCCCGCCGCGTCGGTGTAGGCTGTCTGCATGTCGGAGATCGCGGTCGTCATTTTTGCAGGCGTGGGAGGCGTCATGTCCGCCGCGTAGATGAATCCCGTCACCTGGGGTGAAGTGGAATACCCGGTGTGCTTTGTCTGTGAGAATCCGGTGATGTACGATTCAGCGGCCGGGCTCAGCCCGACATCTCCCGTGATCGCGGAGGTCGGGACGTTTGTGATCGCCGTCTTTGCCAGGATGACGAAATTGCCGGCCGTGCGAAGATTCACCGGCGCCGGACCCGCGCCCGTGGCTGCCGTGGTGAAGGTCCACACCGCATTCGATACGAGCGCGTTGCCAGCCAGGTCTTTCACACCTGTCTTGACTGTCGCCGTATAGACCGTACTGGCTGCCAGGTTGGCAGTCGGCGCGAAGACAGCGGCATGGTTCGGCACATCATAGACAACCGATCCCGCCACCGAGGTCGAGCCTGCCTTCACCGTAAAGTTCGTCGTGTTGATCGTCGCTATATTCATGCCCTCGCTGAAGTTCGCAGTGATAGAGTCGGTGACCGCGATGCCGGAAGAGCCATTCGCGGGGACCATTGAGATCACGGTTGGTGGGGTATTGTCCACCGCTGCTCCTGTCGTGAAGCTCCATGACATGTTCGCTGCCAGGGCATTGCCACTGGAGTCCTTCATACCGGTCGTGATGGTTGCCGTATAGGCGGTGCCAACTGCCAGGTTGGCGATCGGAGTGAATGTCGCAGTGAGACTCGCGTCATCGTAGGTGACAATTCCATCCACCGGGGATGCGCCGGCCATGAGCGTGAAGTTCGAGACGCTTATCGTCGACGGGCTCATCGATTTGTCGAAGGTGACATTGATGGTGCCATTGAGGGCGACTCCCGTGGTGCCATCGATGGGAACCGCTGAGGCCACAGTCGGCGCGGTCACGTCACTCACAGTCGGCTGGACGCATCCCACGATGAAGGAAAGCCCCAGAATGACGACAAAAAGCAGAATTATGTGCGTACTTCTGATGTTTTTCATATGCGCATGTCCATCCTTTCTCATGACTCAGAAAGAGCGTCTTCCGCTCACCAATACATAGGTAGTTTAGTCAGGGAATTCGGCGTCATCCGTGCGGTGGCGCACATGGACGTCGGGACCCCCAAGTGCGGGTAAAGAGGGTGGAGGAAGGGGGAATGGAAGGTCGAACGCTACGCTTTTTTCATCATGGCGAGGAGCATTTCCTTCACCATGTCGTAGAGCTTGTGCACGTCCGCGTCTGTCGTGTGATAGCCCGTGCCCGATGTGGGTTGGCGCACGACGACATATCCGTAGTCCTTGTCGCCGCCGGGCTCGTGGACATAACCGGGGAACTTGTTCGCCGCGAGTGACTCGTAGGTGGCGCCTTTGCCCTTGCAAAGGAAGACCGAGTACATGTAAGGGACTTTGCCGTTGGGGCCATTGTTGACGGCGACCTGGAGCTGCACGCCAAGGAAGTCCACGGGCTTGCGCCGCGGCTCCACCATGAGCCGGATATCTTCGGGGATCTGGTGACCTTCCGCATCCTTGTCCAGCTTCAGGTACGGGGTGATGATGATGTCTCCGCCTTCTGCCTGCTCGGTGGAGAGGATGGGGTCGAAGACGCGCATGCGGAAAGCAAGCTCCTGCGGTGTCCAGAGGGATACGTTGCCGCTGAACAGGAAGGGGAGGAGCAGCACCAGGGCGTCGGCGCAGAGCACGGCGACCACGCGATTGTCGGCCCTGCTGAAGATGAAGGCGAGCACGGCGAGTGCGATGCCGATGAACCAGCCGAAGCCCGCGCGATAGATCACCGCGTAGCGCTTCTGGCGCGTCATCTGGATGTTGCCCTTGATGCGATCGAACTCCCGCACCGAGGCCGGCTGCCAGTCCTCCTGCCCGACGTCCATGGGCTTGTTGCGGAAGTTGCGCGCCCAGGACACGAGGATGCCGGGGACCATGACGACGAGGCCGGGGAGAACGCCGTATCCGCCGGGGATGAGCACCTGCAGGCCCAGGCCGACCGCCCCGCAGACGGCGAGCACGACGAGGCGCACGGGAAAGGCCATCCGGGGAATCATCACATATTTCATTTCCATGCTCTCACACTCCTTCGGTCAGCGCGCGGCGCGCACGGGGGCACGATTCGGATTGCCGATCTCCGCGGTACCCGCGTATTTCCAATACAACGGGCAGGCGGACTGGCAGGCCGTGAAGCTTGCGCACCCCGCGCACTCTTCCGGCGCGTATTCCTTGTTCTTGAAATGCCGCGCGCGCGGGGAAAACCAGACATCGCGAAAGCTCTCTGCCAGGAGATTGCCCATAGGCTCGGGGTACGACGAACAAGGCAGGACGTCGCCTGTCGGAGATACCGACAACAGCCCGTCCATTGCGGCGCAGGACTTGTTGCCCAGGCCGCGCGCGATCGTGTTGTAGTGACAGTGGGGGATGGGAGAATACCAGTAGAAGATGAGGTCCACCGCACGCGCGGCACTACGGACGCTGTCAATAATGGCACCGGCGCGGGAGTAGGGAACGAAAAGCTCGTCCGCGCGCGGGTTTGTGTCAGCCGGGAGATACAGGTTCATCGCGAAACGGGAGACGCCAAGGCTTTTCAAGAAAGCGGGCATGAGCGGCGCATCCGGGGCGTTGGCCGCGGTGACGGTGGTGTTCGTCTGGACCGAGATGCCCGCTGCCTGGAGGCAGCGGATCCCTGCCAGGGTGGAATCAAAAGAACCGGAACGCGCCGTGAGAGCGTCATGAGTCGGAGCGGAAATCCCTTCGATGCTTACCTGCGCCGTGCGAAGGCCTGCCTTGTAGAGGCTGTGCGCCCGGCGCGTGTCGGCAAGGGTGCCATTTGTGATGAGATTGACGCGCAGACCGGACTTCTCGGCAAACCGGATCATGTCTTCCAGGTCGCGGCGGAGCAGCGGCTCGCCGCCCGTGAAGGAGAAGAACGGGATCTTTGCCTCATCCTTGAAGATGCGGATTATCCGCTTGATCTCGGCGAGGCTCATCTCCCTGCCAGCGGTGAGGTCACGCGGCGTGGGGCTGCCGCTTCCTGCGAGGTGCGTGCCGCATCCCTGGAGATGCGCGCCGCATCCCGCATAACAGAAGGCGCAGGCGTTGTTGCACCTGTACGTGACGGCGATCTCCCCGAGTATGGGAAGAGTCGTGTACTGGAAGGTGTAGGGCACGGTGTCATAGGGCGCGCGCCCGTCGGCGGCAGGCTCGCCGAGGGAAAGGGCGCGCAGGTCCGAAACGAATGCCGCCACCTGCTGCGCGCGCTCGGCTGCCTCAATGCCGGGGATGCCGGCCACGCTTCCGCCTGCGAGCATGTGCCGCACGATGGCGATGCCGGTAGCGTTGGCCTTGTACACCTGGTTGGGCGGCAGGATGATCACGCCGTCCTCTTCCCGCGCGAAGATGTGCGGACCGGTTTCGCGGAAAAAATCGTCAACCCAATCCAGCGTCAATGGGCTCCCCCGGACACGCAGGCAGAGTGACAGGCGGAATGGCACGCGGAGTGACACGCCGAATGGCAGGCCTGGTGGCACGCCGAATGGCAGGCGTTGTGGCAGGCCGCGTAGCAGGCATTGACCCCGCCCGTGCTGACCTGGGCAGGGGCAAAGCATCCCTTGAAGCACGACGAGGATGCCATGAAGCCCTGGTAGCCCGCGGAAAAGTCGTGGGGCAGGTGCACGTGCGAATAGACGGCAGCGTTCCAGTACACCCAGCGGTAAGACGACCAGTAATAGTAGTACGGGGCTGTCCTGTCGGCCGCGGTATCTTCCTTGTGCTCCAGTTTCTTTCTATAGAAGTCCTTTGTTGCGTCGATATCGCAATCCCAGATCTTCTCCTGAAGCTTTGCAAGGACCTTTTCAAAGAAGTCCGCGAGCAGCCCGGAGAGCACGAGACCCTTGGTGTCGAAGGACTGGAGGAAAAGTTCCTCATAGTCGTCCTGCGCCTTGCGCGCTGTCAGGATCTTTATCTGCAGCGGGTCCTCTGCCACGACGTCGATGATGCCCTGCTTCTTCAGGCCTTCCAGCATGATCGCGACGACACGCTGCAGCGGCATCTCCAGGAAAAGTGCAACCTCCACCGGGTGCAGGTCCTCCACGATCTTGCCCTTCACGTGGTAGGTGCCGGCGATGAGCTTGGGGGGAATCCAGTTGTCACCCGCCCACTTGATCCCTTCCACCTTTTCCATCGTCTTGCCGTAGCCACGGGACTTCAGGATGTAGAGCAGGATCACGATGGCGAGGAGCACGGCGAAAGAGATCGACATGGCGAGGGGACCCGCCTGCGCACGCGGGGCGGGCGCAGGCTGCTCTTCGGGCTGCGTCGCCTGGTTGCCCGACGTCGTCCCGTTCGTGGTGCCCTGGGTGCTCGTGCCAGATGTCGTGC
Source organism: Spirochaetaceae bacterium (assembly GCA_003154555.1). Classification (GTDB taxonomy): domain Bacteria; phylum Spirochaetota; class Spirochaetia; order SZUA-6; family Fen-1364; genus Fen-1364. The sequence continues at coordinate 20,766 of PMDT01000087.1, read as the reverse complement.
CGGCGCTCGTGGCGCCGATTTCGGTCAGGCCCGTCATGGACGGCATTGAGGCGCGACTGATGTAGAACTGCAGCTTCTGCGTCTTGTAGGCGTCGAGCTTGTCCTGGTTGAACCTGATGGTGAGGTAGTACTTGCCGTCCGACGCCTTGGAGCCGAAAGAGTCGATGCTGTTCTCCGCGTTCACGGAAGGCTCGGTGCGGAATCCCACCTTGTCGAGCACGTCCTGTCCCGCCTTCTCCCCGTCGACCACTATCGGAAGAATGATGCGGACCGTGCGATGGTCCATCGGGTATTCCCACACTTCGGGCGCCCAGTCCATGTAGAAGAGCTCGCCGAACTGGTCCGACTTCGTCCATCCGATGTAACCGGGGCCGCCCAGGTCTTCGCCATAGTTGAGGAAGTACAGCGCATGGCCCGTGAAGCCCTTGCCTTTGGCGAGGATCACGTCGTACTTCCCCCCGCCGAGGTCCCGGATGCTCAGGCCGACCCGGACATTGCCTTCGAGGTCCGCGTAGCACTGGTCCATATTGAACACGGGCGCGGATGCCGCGCCCTGGAAATAGAAGCCGTGCATCTGCCCGCCGGATGCCTGCCAGTCGATGCTCTCATAGAATGCGGCCTTTCCATCGGTGCGGATCACGACGTCCATCTCCACCGAGTTCAAAGTCGCCGTGAGACCGAAGGCGCTCATGGCGGACGCGCAGAGCGCGACCAGGACAACGAGGATTGCCTTTTTCATTTCTTCTCTTCCAGCTCTTTCATGATGGAAAGCTTTTCCTTCCCGCTGATGCCGAGAAGGTCATCCGTGACGCGCTGCTTGATGACTTCCGCGCACTCCATGATGTCCCGCGCGGCGTCTTCCGCCTTGTCTCCCGTCGCGGCATCCGCTTCGGCGACGCCGAACCGGTGCCCCGTGGAGCTTTCATCCAGCTCGCCGAGGAACACCTGGCAGATCTCCATGGCACGTTCGATGCGCTCGTTTGCCAGCGGCGAATAGCTTGAAAGCTCGCGGCATTTTTCCAGGTACGTTCCCGATTCGAGGAGGAAGTATTCCACCGCCTTGGCCACGCGTTCATTGCCCAGTCGGAGGACCGAGATGCGCTCCCTGACCCGTGCGAGCGAATCAATTTTTCTTCGCGTCTGCGCCTGCCTGTTTTCGTCACTTTCAGCGACGACTTCTTCCGCACCCCTGCGGGAGAAGAAGAGGGCGAATGTGGCGCCGGCATATGCAGCAATGATCACGACGATCGGAACGAAGGCGTGCGGTCGCAGGAATAGGAGCGACCCTACGACCAGGCATCCCGCCGCGATCGACACGCCGAGGTTAAGCCTCGAGCGGAGGTATAACAGGAAAGGTCTTTGCACGGGCATTGGTACCTTTGTATACCATGGGGGGGAAAAGTCAATCCGTTTGGGGCCGGCAAATGCCACGGACTACAAATGCCACGGAATACCGCGGCCGGAATCAGCGAAGCTTCAAGATGAGCAGGAGAAGCACCGGTGTGCCGAGTGCCTGCAGGAGCGCGAAACGCAGGAGCACCTGCGTGTTCGACCAGCCCAGGCGCTGCCGGGCGTGATCGTGGAGCGGATAGCGCACGTGCGTGAAGATGCCGATCCTGAAAAAGCGCAGGAGTGCCATCTTCACGAGACCCGTCGCGCCGTTGGCGAATACGACGCCGGCGATGACGATAATGAGCACCGGGTTGCCCGTGCCCATCACGAGCGCGCCCAGGAGGAAGCCGATGGGACGGGAGCCCGCGTCGCCCATCAGCACAGCGCTGGGTTGCGCGTTGTGCCAGAGATAGCCCGCCAGGCAGCCGACCATGGGGAAGCAGAGCATGGCGTAGGAAACCGCCTCGGGATAGTGCGGGACCTGGAGGTAGCGGGCGATGTCCGGATGACCCACCACGCCGTAAAGAATGAGGCCGAGATAGAAAAGCGCAATGGATGCGAGGCTGCCCGAAAGACCGTCCACGCCATCCGTGCAATTAGTGGCATTGATGGAGAGCCAGATCAGGACGCAGGCGATCGGCATGAAGATCCAGACAGGCACCGGAAACGCGGTCTTCAGAAATGGAAGCCACATCGTCACGGGGTGAAGCTGGCAGATCGCAGCGGCGCCGAGGAGGGAGACCGCGAAATCGACGGCGCCCAGGCGATACTCTGACCAGCCGGTGCGGCTGCGATCGTCGAGAAAGCCTTCGGCCATGGCAAGCAGAGCGCAGCCCAGCAGCTCCAGGCTGCGCGCGGAAAATGGCACGATGAGCAGGCAGACAATCGCATAGATGAGCGTGAAGATGAGGCCCGCGCCGACCGGCTTCCCGATGCTCGCCTGTCCCGCCACGGCGTCGGCCCGGCCGTGGTCACGCGGAAGCAGCTTCCAGAGCCGAGGCAGCAGGAGCCAGGTGAGGAGGGCTGCCGCCGTGACCCCGAACCCGATGAGGAGCACGCGCGAGCCCAGCAGGCGGAAGGGGCCGAAGAAGGGCTGGAGCAGGTCGCCCAGCCAGGGTATCACGGCAGCTGCCGCAAGGCGCGGAGGATTGTTCTGCCGAGGCTCATCCCCCGGCCCCTGGCCGGGATGCAGCGTTCACTGCGGGCTGCTCGGTTGCCGTGCGCCTCTGCTCGCGCTGCTTCTGCAGTGAGCGGTACATGAGGACCGGTTCCACGAGCGCGATGGCGATAAGGACAACCAGCACCGCCCTGCGGACGAGCCTTTTCCTGCCTGTCTGTGTCTTTCCTGCCGCTGCGGTGCGCATCCGTCCTCACCTTTCCGTGGTACTAATGTCGCAATTCGCTCGTGTTTCGGAATCGCGGAACGATGATTTTGTGAAGGCAGATTGTTGCCGAATTATTGCAGCGTTTTTTGCCCAGCAGTTCTCATTTTGGACCTTCCTGAGGTCTGGAACAGGTATGCGCACCTTGAAAACGGCCGCATATCATGGGACAAAATGAGAACTGCATCATTCAGTCATCATACTGATAATTGCTGTTTTTTGCCGGTCACGATTCTCAACTCCGCGCGGCGCGTGCTACACTGAAAGGCGTGAGCGATCGTGGAGTATCCCCGCTCGTGGCAATTGTTGACGACGAGGAGCATCTGAGAGTGACCGTCTCAAGGGCACTGCGCGGCGAGGGCTTCCGCACGGCGGTTTTCCCCGATGGCGCGGAGGCGTGGGACTCCTTCTCTGTCTCCCTTCCCGGCCTTGTCATCCTGGACATCATCATGCCCCGCATGGACGGGCTGGAAGTATGCCGGCGCATCCGCGCCGTCTCCGACGCCGTGCCCGTCATGTTCCTCACCTCCCGCGACGAGGAGTTCGACCGGGTGCTGGGCCTCGAGCTTGGCGCCGATGACTACCTCTGCAAGCCATTCTCCCTCCGTGAGCTCACGGCGCGCGTGAAGGTTCTCTTCCGCCGGGCAGGCATCCGCCCGGAGGAGAAGGGACAGACGGCAGCCGCGGCCGACCTGGTGACCGTAGGCGACCTCAGCCTCGATGCGCGGCGTTTTTCCGCCGCATGGAAGGGCTCTGCGATCCGGCTCACGGTGACGGAGTTCCGCATCCTGCACGCGCTGGCGCGCCAGCCCGAGTTCGTTCGTACGCGCGAGCAGCTCCTTGCCGAGGCGTTCCCGCACGATGCCTACATGAGCGACAGGACCATCGACTGCCACATCCGCCGCATCCGTGCGAAGCTGGAGCGTGTCGATGCAGGCTACGACGGCATCGAAACCCTCTACGGCCTGGGCTACCGCCTGCGGGGAGGCTGACGTGGCGGGCGGGATGCGGTTCTTTTTCTCACGAATCACCGTCCGGGTGCTCGCCTTCAATGTCCTCGTCGTCTTCCTCCCCATTGCAGGAATGCTGTCACTCGGGACCTACGAGAAGCAGCTCCTCATTTCCCTGGAGCGCTCACTCGTCCAGCAGGGTCGGGAGCTTGCCGCCGGTCTCGAAGACTCCGGCGGCCGGCTGGGGACGAATGGCGAAAGGCTCCTGCAGCTCCTCCGTCACCGGCATGACGCGCGCATCCGTGTGGTTGACGTGCACGGCGTCCTGCTCGCGGACACGGCTGCCATTGCGCCGACAGCGGATGCGACCGCCGCCGACCAGGCTGCGCGGGATGCAGCGCCTGAGCAGGCCGTGCCCCGCGCCGCGCAGGAGAAGTTCCTCTATCGACTTGCCTCGTTCCCCATTCGGATCTGGCGCCGTTACCTGCGGCCGCCCCAGCCACCCGTCGAATCGGATGAGTACTATTCGGGAGCGCGGATCCTCAATGGGCCCGAGATCTCCGATGCGCTGGCGGGAAATTATGGCGCGGAGACACGCATCACAGCGGGCCAGCAGTCGGTCACTCTCTACAGCGCGATCCCCGTGCTGAATGCCGGCACCGTGGTCGGCGCCGTTCTTGTTTCCGAGTCGACATTCAGGATCCTGAGCGATCTTTATGTCCTGCGTCTCGACATCTTCCGTCTCTTTCTCTGGTCCGTGGCAACGGCGGTTGTCCTGAGCCTCCTGGTCTCAGCGACCATCACCATCCCGATCCGGCGGCTGAGCGGCCAGGCGCGGGCCATCCTCGACCCGCGGGGACGCATCGTACGGCCGATCATCCCTCTGCGCGCCCGCGACGAGGTGGGCGATCTTTCGCGCAGCCTCGAGGAGCTCACGGCGCGCCTTGCGCGGCACGTGCACCGCATGGAGGCATTCGCGTCCGACGTATCGCACGAGTTCAAGAATCCGCTTGCCTCCATCCGGTCCGCCGCCGAGCTCGCCCTGGCCAGCAGCGACCGTGGCGAGCGCACGTCGCTCCTGTCGATGGTGCTGGAGGACGTGAGCCGCATGGAGCGGCTCCTCACCGGCGTGCGCGAGATCTCGCGCATCGACAGCGGCGCCGCGGAGGAGGAGACGGCGGCGCCCGTGGACGTGCGCGAGATCACCGCTCGCGTGGTGGACTCCGCGCGGCGCCGCGCCGCCGGTCGCCGCGTGCAATTCGTCATGGAAGGGGAGCCCGCCCCGGTCTGGGTGCCGCCGGGACGCATCGAGCAGGTCGTGGAGAATCTCGTCGACAACGCGAGCAGCTTCTCGCCGCCGGGCGGCACCGTGCGCGTGTCCGTGACGCATGCAGGCCACGAGGTCGTGCTGCAGGTCTGCGACGATGGCCCGGGCATTCCGCCCGAGCATCGCGAAAGGATTTTCGACCGCTTTTTCAGCTTCCGTCCCGGGGAGAAAAAGGGCGTGCACGCGGGGCTCGGGCTTTCCATTGTGAAAGCGATCGCCGAGACACATGGCGGTTCGGTCATCGCCAAAAGCCGCGAGCCGCGCGGGGCAGCGGTCGAGGTGCGCCTGCCGTCGGCGTGAGGGCACGCGGGGGGGCAGGGCGCCGCGGAGGTGGAGTGCGCCCGCCGTTGGCGTGGCGGCTCGCCCCTTTGCATTTCATCACAATTGTGATAAAATAAGGGATATGAGGGAAAGCGGCAGGCGATGGCCGCGCGGGCAATCGCGCGCATGATCTACACCGAAGAGCCGATCACGCGCCTGGTAGGCCTTGCGGCCGGCATCGACATCAAGACGCGCCGGATCGCGGAGCGGGCGCTCCTCACCGTGGGTCTCACCTATGCACAGTTCGGCGTCCTCGCGGCGATTGCGGAGCGCGCCGGCCCCACGCAGCGGGAGCTCGCGGATCTGCTGGAGACGGACACGAACACGGTGATGGTCGTCTGCGATTCCCTCGAGCGCAAGGGGCTGGCGGCGCGCTCCGAGGATGCGCGCGACCGTCGGGTCCGGCGCATCTCCATGAGCCGCACGGGACGCGCCGCGCTGGCAAAAGGGCGCCGGATCGTCGAGGACCTCTACCGACCCATGGCTTCCGCCATTCCTCTTGAGGAAATACAAAAGGCGCTGCCTGCGCTCGCGCGGGTGTATGCGTATTTGAAGGAGAAGGAATAGAATGCCGGTGGTCAGGTCTGCTGTCTCGGCGGGCGCCGCGGCGGAGCTCAAAGAGGATTGCCCCTGCACGAAGAAGGGATGCGAGCTTCACGGCCACTGCGCCGCGTGCCGCGCGAAACATGGCGCCAAGGGGAAGCTCCCCCGGTGCGAGCGTTGAAGAGCCGGCCCTGCCCCTATTTCAGTGAGGCGAAATACTCCTTCATGGGCGTGAAGTAGAAATCGATCCAGCCCTTCCTGTACTCAGCACCATGACCGGCCGGGATCTTCGTGTGAACGAGCGTTACCTTCGTCCCGCCCCTGGCCTTTTCCAGGAGCACTTCCAGTGAGGAGTCCGGCTCGTCGTCGGCGAAGTCAGTCGTGCGCCAGGCCTGGAGGATGCGCGACGAAGGCTTCGCCTCCAGCGTCCTGCCCGAGATGTAGCCGTCCCACGCGCTGAAAGTGGCGCCGACACGCGCCGTGATCTTCGCGCTGCTGCCGGTCATCGCCGCGTGGCCTTTGCTGCTGAGCCATGCCGTGTAAACCGCCTCCGGGGTGGCGGGCACGACGGCATTGCACTTTATGGAGTCCGTCTTCATGGATTGCTCCTCCCTTCCGTCCTTGCTTCACGCGGCATGGACCAGCTCCATGCAAGGAGACCGATGGCGACGCCCACGGAGATCGCCCCCGCGGCGAGGAACCCTTCGCCGACCCGCGAGAGGGCATGACGCACCAGGTCGATGATCGCGGCGACAAACGAAGCGCTGAATCCGTTCTGATCCAGGTGCGCCGACTCGATGCCCCATTGCGCCCAGGGGAAAACGATCGGCAGGATGGTCGCCAGGCCGATGAGAAAAACCCCCGCGGCCGGCACGAGGAGCGGCCATCCCAGCCATTGCAACCTTTCGAAACGGTTCGCGCCACCGATGAATGCGGCGGCGATCCAGAGCCCGGCGGCAAGCAGGAGGAGCACGACGTCGGCGAAGACAAGGACGCCCAGCAGGGAAAAGCGCACGCCATCGCGCATGAAAACGGACGCTTCGCGGATTGACCAGGTGTCGCTCAGCCGGATGCGGTCAGGGATGTTCTTCACGAAACCGGGGAGACCCTGCTGGATGATCGCCGCGGCGCGTTCGATGGAAACGGCCGACGGCCGCGAGACGGGAAGCCGGCCCGGCCCCATCACGAAATCGGCGCCGCCGACCGGCAGGTCCTGGGCGAGTGCAAGAGCGAAGCGCTTCCCCGCGTCGCCCAGCAGGGCGGTCTTCACCGGCGCGAGGTCGGCGCTCACGTCATATGCTGCCGCGCGCCCCTCCATGATGTCGAAAGCCTGGTTGAGGATGCTCACCGCCTGCGTGCGCATGTAGGCGGGCGTGACCACTTCCCGCAGGGCGCGCGCGCCGTAGCGAAGCGAAATGGACTCCAGCCCCGGCATCTCGGAGGCGATCCACGTCATCGACCCGTCCGGCAGTGCCGGCACCTGGTACAGCCGCTCATCGCTCATGAGCTGCGTGTAGAAGTCCCTGTCGAGGGCCCAGGTGGCCACCGAGACGGTGAGAAGCGCCGCGAAGAAGAGCGGGCACACGAGAAAGATCACCATGAGTATCGCCGGTACACGTCTCATACATTCCACCCTGTGGTGTGAAGATAGCGCCAAATGAGGAGCCTCGTCAGCCGGCCGGCAGGCGCTCTTATGCATGGAACACCGGGGCGCGCCGGTTGGTGCACTGATATTTTCGTTGACAACACCGGAGGCACACCCCCATAATCCTGCCAGCCAGCTTGTCTTCAATGGAGGGATGCAATGCTCGCCAAGAAATTGAGTCTGAAAACAAAACTGGGTTTCGGCATCTGCGATCTCGGTGGCAACCTTTTCTTCACGATCATGGGCTTCTACCTCCTGTTCTATCTCACCGATACCTCGAAGTTGCTCGCGGGGCTGGCCGGCACGGCACTCCTTGTCGGCAAGCTCGCCGACGCGTTCGTGGATCCGGCCGTGGGTTTCCTCTCAGACCGTACGCGGAGCCGTTGGGGCCGAAGGCGGCCGTTCATCTTCATCGGCTCCATCCTGCTGTTTTTCCTGATGATCGGCATGTACACAAACCCGCACATCCAGAGCCAGCTCCGGCTCTTCATCTGGACGGCAGTGGCCTACATCCTTCTCATGGCGTCCTATTCCATGGTGAACATCCCGTACGGCGCGCTCACCCCGGAGCTGAGCCCTGATTTCGACGAGCGCACGACACTGAACGCCTACCGTATGACATTCGCGGTCGTCGGCACATTCGTCGGCGCCGCGCTCGTGCTGCCCATCGTCGGGGCTTTTGCGAACAAGGACCTCGGATGGCTCGCCATGGGTGCCATCATGGGCGCGGTGATCACCATCACGGCGCTCACCACGGTGTTCACGATCCGTGAGCCTCCCGCGAAGCCCGAAAACAAGAAGAAACCGAAGGAAGGCATCTTCGCAACATACGCGAGTGCCCTGAAGCTCAAGCCGTTCCTCCTGGCAATGTTCACATATGGGTCCCACATGATCGGGATCACGATAGTCCAGGGAGCGCTGCTCTACTATTTCAAGTATATCTACAACGCCGAGGGCAAGTTCCAGATCGCGCTGGCGATCTTCCTCGTCTGCGTCATCATCTCCATCCCCCTGTGGACAATGATCTCGAAGCGAATCGGAAAGAAGCTCTCCTACAATCTCGGCATGGGTCTCTTTGCCGCCGTCGTGATCGCCTTCTTCTTCGTCGGCAGGGGCCGCGGTGTGGGCGTCATGTACGTCACAATGGCAATCGCGGGCCTGGGCAACTCGACCAACTACATCATGCCATTCGCAATCCTGCCGGATGTGACGGAGCTGGATTATTCCCAGACGGGGGTCCGGCGTGAAGGCGTGTTCTACGGCCTCTGGAATTTCACCCTGAAGGTCGGCCAGGCATTCGCCACGGCCTTGATCGGCTGGATCCTCACGGCATTCGGCTACGTGCCCGACGCGGCGCAGACAGCCACCTCGCAGCTGGGCATCCGGCTGCTCGTCGGTCCCGTTGCCGCGGTATTCTTTATCGCGGGCGTGGTCATCCTTTCGTTCTATCCCATTACGCGCAAATACTACGAGACGCAGATCATGCCGAAGGTCGCCGCGTGGGAGAAGAAGAAGGCATAAGAGACTCTTCAGTTCTGGACAATACACTGCACCGCGGGCATACTCCCGTTCCATATGGAAGGAAAAATCCGTGTAGGGATCGTGTTCGGCGGCAGGTCCGCAGAGCACGAGGTGTCGCTGCAGTCCGCGAAGAACGTCCTCGAGGCGCTCGACCGCGGCAGGTTCGAGCCGGTGCTGATCGGCATCGATCGGGAGGGGCGATGGCGCCTGGATGAGCAGACGAAGCTGCTCTTCGATGCGGCACGGCCCCTGCCGAACCTGGCCGCCGATTCGCCCCACGAGGTCGCGCTGGCGGCCCGCGGCGAACAGAGCAGGCTGCTGGATCTTTCGGACAACCGCGAGCTCGGCAGGATCGACGTGCTCTTCCCGGTTCTCCATGGACCTTACGGTGAAGACGGCTCCGTGCAGGGGCTGGCGAAGCTCGCGAACATCCCCTGCGTCGGCGCCGGCATCCTCGGCTCAGCCGTGGGCATGGACAAGGACGTCATGAAGAGGCTCCTGCGCGACGCGGGGATCCCGGTGGCGCGCTTCATCGTGCTGCAGCGTGGGAAGCCGCTGCCGGCTTTCGGGACGGTCGCCGCGGATCTCGGCAGTCTTGTCTTCGTGAAGCCCGCGAACCTGGGCTCCTCTGTCGGGATCAGCAGGGCCGGCAACGCGGAAGAGTTCGCCGCCGCGGTGAAAGCCGCCTTCCTGTATGACACGAAGCTCGTCGTGGAAGAATCCATCACGGGCCGGGAGATCGAATGCTCCGTCCTGGGCAATGACGACCCGCAGGCCTCTGTGCCGGGAGAGATCGTCACCGGCGGCGGCCACGACTTCTACGACTACGAGGCAAAATACCTCGACGAGCACGGCGCCAAGCTGCACATCCCCGCCGCCCTGGACAAGGCCTCCACGGAAAAGGTGCGCGCCCTCGCCGTGAAGGCCTACACGGTGCTCTGCTGCAATGGCATGGCGCGCGTCGACATGTTCCTCCGCGCCGACGGCGAGGTCCTGATCAACGAGATCAACACCATCCCCGGCTTCACCCGCATCAGCATGTANNCCCAAGCTCTGGGAAGCGAGCGGCATCTCCTACGGCGAACTTGTGACACGCCTTATCGACCTGGCGATGGAGCGCCACGCGGTGGAGCAGTCACTTTCGACCACGCCGTGAGCCGCAAAGGAGGGTGAGATGCGCACAGATGCAAAAGTCATCGCCGTGGACCTCGGGGCATCCGGGGGCAAATGCTTTTCGGGCATCTTCGACCCGAACGGCTTCAGGCTGCGCGAGATCCACCGCTTCACGCACGAGGCGGTCGTTCTCCACGTCGCGGACACGACGGGCAAAGTGGAGGAGCGGGCGTACTGGGACGACCTCCTGATCTATCGCAACATCGTCGAAGGGCTGCGGGCGTATCACCGCGACATCGGTGCGGACGTGGATTCCATCGGCGTCGACGCGTGGGGCGCGGACGGGGTCATTGTCAACGAGGACGGGGTGCTGCAGGGACCGATGTACTGCTACCGCGATCACCGCCTGGACGGCATGATGGACCAGGTGAAGGCGCGCATGGATCCGACCCGTCTCTACGAGATTACCGGCATTCACTTCCAGCCCTTCAATGTCTCCAACCAGCTCCTCTGGCTTGCGCAGCACCGGCCCGGCCTCTTGAAGCCCGGCATGCATTTTCTTCCTGCGCCATCGCTTTTTTCCTGGTACCTTTGCGGCTCCACGGACGTGGATTCTTCCTGGGCGAGCATCACCCAGCTCATGGACGCGCGAAAAAGACGCTGGAGCAGGGAGATCCTGCGGGCGCTGGGCATTCCCGCCCGCGTCATGCCGCGGATCGTCGCTCCCGGTACAGTGATCGGCGCGCTTCATGCCCGGATCGCCGAATCGGCGGGCATCTCACCCGCGAAGATCGTCGCGGTCGGCTCCCANNTGCGCCAGCCGCTCACCGGTCCCGAGGCCATGCGGGCCAACCTGTCCAACGAGGGCGGCATCGGAAATGTGCGCTTCCTGAAGAACTGCATGGGCACGTGGCTGGTGCAGGAGCTGCGCCGGGCCTGGCGTGCGCGCGACGGGCGGGAAATGGAGTGGGAGGAGATGAACCGCCTCACCGAGCAGGGAAAGGCCTTTGCCGCGTTCATCGATCCCGATGACGGGAGCTTTTTCAACCCGCACAACATGGAGTCGGCGATCATTGATTTCTGCCGCCGCACGGGCCAGGAGCCGCCGTCGGACCGCGGCACGATGCTCCGCACCGTCTATGAAAGCCTCGCGCTGAAATACTGCATCGTCGCGGAGCAGATCGCCGCCGCGAGCGGCCTGCCGAACAGCGTCGTCCACATCGTGGGCGGCGGCTCGCGGAATGCTTTCCTCAACCAGCTGACGGCCAATGCCTGCGGTATGAAGGTGATCGCCGGACCGGAGGAGGCCACGGCGGTCGGCAATGCGATGGCGCAGGCAATGGCGCTCGGCATCATCAGGAAGATGCCCGACGCGAAAGCGATGATCCGCGCGGCATTCCCCATCAAGGAGTTCCTTCCCCGCGACGCCGAAGCGTGGGCAAAAGCCCTGGAGCGGTATCGCGCCGTTGTGAAGCCTTCATGACACCTGACTGAAAAAGGGCCCCGGTGGGGGGCCCTTCAACAAAGAGGGGAAACGACTTTCAGCTTGCCTTGACTTCGATGGTCTTCGGCTTCGCGGCCGGAACCTTCGGGAAACCAAGGTGCAGGATGCCGTTTTTGAATTCCGCCGTGATCTTCTCACGGTCGACGCCTTCCGGCAGAACGAAGCTGCGGCTGAACTGCGCGCTCCGGCGCTCCCGCATGACGTAGCCGTTCTTCTTCTCCTCCTGCTTTTCCTCGGTCTTGGAGGAGATGGTGAGCAGGTTGTTGTCCAGCTTCACTTCCACGTCCTTCTCCGAGAGCCCTGGAAGCTCCACTTCCATGAGGTAGTCGGCGTCGGTTTCCCGCACATCGACCGCGGGGAGAACGGAGCGTCCGAGGGACGGCTCGATATACAAGTCATCGAACCAGCGGGACACGTTGTCCAGAAGATCCAGCGAGTTGGGATTGTAGCGAATCAGGTTCATATCGTACCTCCTATTGNNAATGACCCACTTCAAAAAGCCGTCACATCCTGCTACGATGCCGCCGTGAGCCTCCCTTCATTCGACAGCTTCGTGCCCGGCAACGACGAACCTCGCGCGGCGGCAGCGGAATCCCTCTGGTTCATCATCAGGGGTGGCGACCTGCTCGTTGCCCGAAACGACACCGGATTCGACATCCCGCGGGCGGTGAATCCCCGTTCGCTCGGTTTCGACGGCAGCCGCGCGCATTTCCTCGGCTCACTCGGTGACCGCTGCTGCAGGGCGCTGGGCGTGCCACGTGATGCGGCTGCACCTTCCGGATGGGGCTTTGAGGGGGTGCGGTCCCTCTTTGCCGCGATCTCCGACAGCTTCTTCAGCGTCGCCGCGCGTGCCCTGCAGATCGTGGAGTGGGACCTCACGCACAGATTCTGCGGCTCGTGTGGAAAACCGACGGCTTTGACGGAAGGGGAGCGCGCCTTTGCCTGCGCTGCCTGCGGGAGCCTCAGCTATCCCCGCATCTCCCCCGCGGTGATCGTGGCGGTCGTGCGTGAAAGACGCATTCTCCTTGCACGCGCGCGGCGATTCCCCCCCGGGCTGCACAGCGTCCTTGCCGGATTCGTCGAGCCGGGCGAGACGCTCGAGCAATGCGTCATGCGCGAGGTGCAGGAGGAGGCTGGCATTGCGCTCCGCAATATCCGCTACTTCGCGAGCCAGCCCTGGCCGTTTCCCCACTCNNGCATCCCGGATTCGATCACGGTGGCGCGCAGGCTGATCGACTGGTTCGCCAGGACCGCGGGGAGGGGGACCGCATGAGTGCTTCGGGAATGACCGGTGAGCGGTGCCCGTGGGGCGGATCGCACGAGCTGTGCATCCCCTACCACGACGCGGAGTGGGGCCTTCCCTCCCACGACGACGTGCGTCACTTTGAGTTTCTCGTGCTGGAGGCGGCGCAGGCGGGCCTCAGCTGGCTCACGATATTGAAGAAGCGCGATGCGTATCGGCGCGCCTACCGTGGATTCGACCCTGCGCGGGTGGCGCGTTTCGGCGCCCGCGACATCGAACGGCTGTTGGGCGATGAGGGCATCGTCCGCAACCGGCTGAAGATCAGCTCATCCCTGAACAACGCGAAGCGTTTTCTCGAGGTCCAGGCGGAATGCGGCAGCTTCGACGCCTATCTCTGGCGCTGGACCGGCGGAAAGCCGCTGGTGAACCAATGGACCTCGCAGGCGCAGATCCCGCCGCGCACCGAGTTGTCGGATGCCATCTCGAAGGATCTGAAAGCCCGCGGCTTCTCTTTCGTCGGCTCCACGATCATCTACTCCCACCTGCAGGCGGTCGGCGTGGTGAACGATCATCTCGTGAGCTGCTTCCGCTGGAAGCAGGTGCAGGGCCGGACAACGGCGCACACTTCATCATTCAGTCACGATACTGAGAATTTCGGGGAGTGACCCGGTTCGCTTTACATCGCATCGGGCCGGCGCTACACTCACGGATGTCATGACAGCGCTCGCGATCGGACCCCGAGATTTGCTGCGTTTCTCGCGTACGGCTGTCCTCGTCGCGGCCGTCTGCGCTGCACTCTGGCTCACCAGCACGTGGAGCTACCTCCTTTTCCACAGCCTCGCGGAAATATTCGGTGTCGCCATTGCCTCCGCGGTTTTCATGATCTCCTGGAGCTCGCGCGCGTACCCTGAGGCGAAGCCATTCGTCCTGCTGGGCATCGGCTATCTCTTCGTGTCGATGCTCGACGTCCTGCACACGCTTTCCTACGAGGGGATGAGCGTGCTGCCGGCGACGCAGGACCAGGCAACGAAGCTCTGGATCGCGGCGCGCGCGCTCCAGGCGATCGTGACGATTGCTTTTGCGCTCCTGGCGTATCTGCGCAGGAGCATTCCTTCCGGGGTTGCATTCACCGGCGTCGCTGTCCTGGCGGCGTTCGCCATCCTTTCCATATTCGCGTGGCGCGTCTTTCCGCTCTGCTTCGTGGAGGGAATGGGCGTCACGCCATTCAAGAAGGCGGCCGAATACGGCATCTGCGTCGTGCTCGCCGGCGCCATGCTGCTCGTGGCACGGACACGACAGACGATCAGCGAGCAGGAGAAGTGGCTGCTCGTTGCCGCGTTCGGTCTCAATATCGTGAGCGAGCTGGTCTTCACCCTCTACGTGAGCGCCTTTGGCTACCAGAACCTGATCGGGCATCTCCTGAAGATCGGCTCATTCTCGCTGGCCTACCAGGCGCTCTTTGCAACGAAGATCAGGAGCCGTCTCGCGCTGATCGACGACCTGCAGCGCTCCACTGCGCGTCTACGGGAGAGCGAAAACGAGCTGATCAAGGCGAATCTCTCCAAGGACAAGTTCTTCTCCATCCTTGCCCATGACCTCCGCAATCCCATCAGCGGGCTGCTCTCCCTGTCCGAGCTGCTCGCTACCCGTTACGACGAGCTCGATCCGCGCCGGGCAAAGGAAATGTGCGCGTTCCTGCACGAAGGGGCACGGCAAAGCTCGGAGCTTCTGGAATGCATCCTCCAGTGGGCGCGCGCGCAGTCGGGAAGGCTCGAAGTGAGGCCATCGCGGGTGCCGCTCGCGGAGCTGTGCGCGGGCATCTCGGCCCTCGTCGGGAGCGCGGCGCAGGGCAAAGGCGTGCGGCTGGAATCCCGCGTGCGGCCCGACGCAGCCGTGTGGGCGGATGAGAACATGACCGCGACGGTCATCCGCAATCTCGTGTCCAACGCGATAAAGTTCACGCCCCGGGGCGGCGAGGTGGTGCTCTGCTCGGAGCCCGATGACGGCACGGAGCGCATCTGCGTCCGGGATACCGGCATGGGCATGACGAAGGAAGACCTCGCGAAGCTCTTCCGCATCGACATGTATTTCTCCTGCCCCGGCACGGATGCGGAACGCGGCAGCGGCCTGGGCCTCATCCTCTGCAAGGAGCTCGTCACGCTCAACAAGGGATGCATCGACGTGAAAAGCGAGCGCGGGCGGGGGAGCACATTCACCCTCGTCCTTCCCCGTGTATCCTGAGGTTGCACCTCCCGGCGTTGTCCTCACCTCCGCATTGCGCTACATTCCCGGTAGATGAACGAGCTGATCGCCGTTGTCGAGGACGAGGACGACATCCGCGCCCTGGTGTGCGCGGGTCTCGCGCGGGAACGCTTCCGCGTGCGGGAATATCCCGACGGCAGGGGATTCCTCGCCTCCCTGCGCGTGGAAAAGCCCGACCTGGTCGTCCTTGACGTGATGCTCCCCGACACGGACGGCTTCGCCATCTGCCGCGCCCTGCGGGCCGACCGCGCGAATGCCGGGCTTCCCGTGATCATGCTCACCGCGCGCGCGGAGGAGGCCGACCGGGTGCTGGGCCTGGAGCTGGGCGCGGACGACTACGTCGTGAAGCCATTCTCCCCCAAGGAGCTTGCCGCGCGCGTGAAGGCGGTCCTCCGGCGGTCCGCCCCCGCGGCAGCGAGCTCCCAGATCGACGTGGGCCAGGGGCTTCGCATCGACACGGACATGCGGGAAGCATACCTGGACGAGCAAAGGATCGAGCTCACGCAGGCGGAATACCGCATCCTCCAGCTTCTTGCTTCGCGCCCGGGCTGGGTGTTCTCCCGGGAGAAGATACTCGACCACCTCTGGGGAGATGAGAAGAACGTGACCGACAGGTCGGTGGACGTGCACGTGAAACACCTGCGCGACAAGCTCGGCACCGGGGGACGATTGATCCTCAATGTGCGCGGCATCGGCTACAAGCTTTCCCTTGCCGATGCGTCACGCAAGGGGACCGGCGCGCCGTGAAGAGGCGCATTTTCAGCAGGATATTTGTCGGCTCCATCGTCGTGAGCCTTATCGCGGTTCTTGCTTTCGCCTTCTATGCGTATCGTCTCGCGCGGGATACCTCCTTCACCGCGCTCACCCGGGGGCTCGAGATCGCGGCGCGCACGGCCCTGACGTCCGTCAATCCGCGGATTGCCGCGGGACGGACGACCGAGCTGGACAGCCTTGTCGCCGGCATGGCCGCCGCGGGACGCGTGCGGCTCACCGTCATCGATCCGCGCGGGGTGGTCCTTGCCGACTCCGAGCAGGATCCCGCCACCATGGAGAATCACAGTAATCGCCCCGAGGTCGGGGATGCATTGGCGGGGAAGACAGGCACCTCGTCTCGTTTCAGCGGAACACTGCGCCAATGGATGATCTACGTGGCGATTCCCGCGCCGCGCGCGGATGGCAGCATCGGCGGGGTCGTACGGGCAGCGACATACGCGGAGGAGTACGCGGCGCTGACGCGCCAGGAAGGGACGCGTCTTGCAGTTTTCGCCGCGCTTCTTTTCCTCGCGTGCCTGCTCTCCGCGCTCGTTTTTTCACGCACCATCACCGCTCCCATCCGCGATCTCACCGGCGTCGTGGGCCGTTTTGCCGCCGGGGATTTCGGCGCCCGGCTCCACCTGCGCCGGGCAGACGAGCTGCGCACCCTCGCGGACAGCTTCAACGGCATGGGGGAAAAGGTGCAGGACCTCTTCCGGGAACGCGTCCAGCGCATGCAGGAGCTGGATGGCATCTTTTCCTCCGTCGAGCAGGGCATCCTGCTCCTGGACAGCGAGGGACGGATCGTGCGCAGCAACAGGGGTTTCGAGGACCTCACCGATGCGCGCCCCGTTGAAGGAAAGACCCTGTGGGAGGCGGTGCGCGCCCCCCGGTTGACCGAGCTCGTGCAGCATGCGCGGACCAGCGGCAGGAGACAATCGGAAGAGGTTGCACTCGGCGACCGCTGGATCCTCTGCACCGTGGAGCACATGGCGGGCCGCGAGGAGCTCATTGTCGTGCTCAACGACGTGAGCGACGTGCGGCGCCTGGAGACCCTCAAGCGCGACTTCGTCGTCAACGCATCCCACGAGCTGCGCACGCCGCTCACCTCCATTGTCGGCTCCCTGGAGATGCTCGAGGGAAAGCTGGACGAGGAATCCACGCGCTGGGTCGACGCGATACGCCGCAACGCGGAGCGCATGACGGCGATTGTCCAGGACTTGCTCATGCTCTCCGGCCTGGAGGCCGCGGGGGAGGTCCCGGCGGCGGAGCTGGTGGACCTGAAGCGCCTGGCGGAGGACGTGACGGGCATGTTCCTGCATCGGGCCGAGACACAGGGGCTCGCCCTGACGCTGACCGTCGCGCCGGACCTGCCCTCCCTGCACGCCGACCCGTTCCTGCTCGAGCAGATGCTCGTGAACCTGATTGACAACGCCCTGAAATACACCGAAGCCGGCGAGGTGCATGTGAGCTGTGTGACGGACGGGCCGGACCACGTGCGCATCGAGGTGGCCGACACGGGCATCGGCATTCCCGAAGACAGCCTGCCGCGCATCTTCGAGCGCTTCTACGTCGTGGACAAGTCCCGCTCGCGGAAGCTCGGCGGCACGGGGCTGGGGCTTGCCATCGTCAAGCATATCGTGCAAAGCCACGCCGGCACGGTGGATGTGCAGAGCTCACTCGGCGGCGGCACGCGTTTCACGATCCGCCTGCCGCTGGATTTCCGCGCTGCCGGGATTTAACACAAAATTAACAGAACCTTCACCCCTGACTAACACCCCCGTCAGAGATTGGACCCACATGTGCTGGACGCATGAATCTCATGCAATGCAGTCAAGGAGGAAATCTGTGAAAATTCCGCGGATTCTGCTGGCGGCCCTTATTCTTGTGGTTGCCGGCGGCCTGGGCTTCGGCCAGGCATTGGAGTTCGTCGGCGCAGGAGCGACATTCCCGGCGCCGTTCTATGCGAAGGTCTTCGATGAATACAACAAGCAGTTCAGCGTCAAGGTCAACTACCAGCCGATTGGCTCCGGTGGCGGACAGGCGCAGCTCAAGGGAAAGACCGTGGACTTCGGCGCGAGTGACGTCGTGGTCGGCGACGACGCACAGAAGACGTATCCCGCACCGTTCCTCCACATCCCCATGGTGGCAGGGGCAGCGGTCATTTCCTACAATATCCCCGGCAACCCCGAGCTGAAGCTCACGCCCGACGTGATCGCCGACATCTTCCTCGGGAAAATCAACCGCTGGAACGACCCGCGCATCGCGGCGCTGAACCCGGGCATCACGTTCCCCAAGACACTCATCACCGTCGTGCACCGCTCGGATGGAAGCGGAACCACGGCCGTGGTGAGCGACTACCTCAGCAAGGTCTCGGCGGACTGGAAGGCGAAGGTCGGAGTGGGACAGTCCCTGAACTGGCCCGTCGGTGTCGGCGGCAAGGGAAATGCCGGCGTGGCGGGCCTGGTCAAGCAGCT
>PMDT01000087.1:0-2315 GCA_003154555.1 Spirochaetaceae bacterium | reverse complement strand
GACGCCGCCGCCGGATACCCGATCTCCACCTTCACGTGGATCCTGATCTACAAGGAGCAGAACTACGACGGCAGGTCACAGGACAAGGCCGCCGCCATGGTGAAGATGCTCTGGTGGATGACGCACCAGGGGCAGCAGTTTGCCGAGGCGCTCAGCTATGCGAAGCTGCCCGCCGCTGTCGTCTCCAAGGCCGAAATCCTCATAAAGTCCATCACCTTCAACGGCGCACCGTTGATGAAATAGTCGACGCTGACGTAGTATCGGGGAGCGGCCACGGCATCATGAAAGGCACACGAATCTCCGACACCGCGTTTCGAAGCCTGCTCGTGATCGGAGGGATCGCGGTGAGCGTCCTGCTCGTCGCGATCCTCTTTTCGCTCTTTGTCGCATCGAAGCCCGCCCTTGTCGCCAATGGCCTCCGATTCCTGACCGGAACCGAATGGGACCCGGTGCAGAACCGGTTCCAGGCGCTGCCATTCGTCTTCGGGACGCTTCTCACGTCCCTCATTGCCCTCATCATTTCAACCGTTCTCTCACTCGCCCTGGCCGTCGTCATGGGCGAATACTACCGAAACGGACCTTTTGCATTCATCCTGCAGACGGCCGTGGAGCTGCTCGCAGGCATCCCCTCGGTTGTCTATGGGTTCATCGGGCTTTTCTTTCTTGTTCCCGTTATACGCCTGCTGCAAGAGGCGCTCGGAGCGCCGCCGTACGGCGTCAGCATCCTCACGGCCTCGATTCTTCTTGCTTTCATGATCCTGCCGTATTCCGCGTCCATCGGGCGTGAAATCATCAGCCTCGTTCCCGCCGACCTGAAGGAGGCGGCGCTTTCCCTGGGCGCCACGCCATCCGAAACGGTATGGAAGGTGACGCTGCCCTATGCGCGCTCGGGCATCCTCGGCGGGGTCCTCCTGTCGCTGGGGCGCGCGCTCGGCGAGACCATGGCGGTCACGATGGTGATCGGGAACGCGAACGGCTTTTCCCTGAATATCCTGGGCCCGGGCACGACCATGGCAAGCGTCATTGCCAACGAGTTTTCCGAGGCGTCGGGTGACGTCTACCTTGCCAGCCTCATCGAGATCGCGCTGCTTCTGTTTGTGATCACCGCGCTCATCAATATCGCCGGCAAGATCGTGGTGACCCGGATGGCGAGGATGTGATGGGTGACCTGCGGCTCATCCCGGCGAAAAGTGATCCCGCTGTCCGGGCGCGCCTGCGCGGCGACGTATCATTCCGCGCCCTGGTCCTCGTGCTGTCAATCATCGCGACGGTGCCGCTGCTTCTCATTCTGCTCTTCATCATCATCCGCGGCGCATCTTCCATAAACTGGCAGTTCCTCACGCAGCTTCCCAAGCCCATCGGGGAAGCGGGCGGGGGCATCTCCAACGCAATTGTCGGCACGATCATCCTCGTGCTGATCGCCACGGTCATCTCCGTGCCCCTGGGGGTGATCGCCGGCGTTTTCCTCTCGGAAAGTGGGAAGAGCAGGCTGGGAACGGTTGCCCGGCTGTCCGTGGAAACGCTCATGGGCATCCCGTCCATCGTGCTGGGCATCGTCGCTTATGTCTGGATCGTGCGTCCCATGGGGCATTTCTCCGCGTTTTCCGGGGGAATATCGCTTGCGATGATCATGCTCCCGGTCATCACGCTTTCCACCGAGGAGACGCTCCTCATGATACCCGTCAGTCTTCGCGAGGCTGCCCTTGCTCTTGGCGTCTCCTACCCGGCCACCATCATGCGCGTGGTCGTGCCGGCCGGCATGAGCGGCATCATCACCGGAAGCCTCCTGGCCGTGGCGCGCGGCGCGGGTGAGACCGCGCCGCTCCTGTTCACCTCATTCGGCAGCCCGTTCATGGCGCTTAATATCTTCCGGCCCATGGCCGCCCTGCCCCAGACGATCTTCTACTACGCGACAAGCCCGTACCCCGAGTGGCAGGCACTCGCATGGGGCGCATCCTTTGTGCTCCTGGTCATCGTCCTGGCGCTGAACATCGTAACAAAGCTGGTGACATCGAGATGGAAAATCCGGTTCTAGCCCCCGAGACGACGATCCTGGAAACCCGCGCGCTCGTTGCCGGTTTCGACGCGAAAGACGTGGTGAAGGGCATCTCCATCGCCATCCCCGCCGGCAAGATCACCGCCATCATGGGACCGTCTGGCTGCGGCAAGACCACCTTCATGCGCTGCATCAACCGCATGCACGAGCTTGCCGCCAACGCCTTCGTGAAAGGGACGGTGCTCCTGGACGACGAGGACGTGTACAAGCTCAACCCCATCCTCCTGCGGCGGCGCATCGGCATGGTCTTCCAGCGTCC
>PMDT01000402.1 GCA_003154555.1 Spirochaetaceae bacterium | reverse complement strand
AGCAGAAGAAGAAGTACCTGCCGCGGCTTGCCGCGGGGGAGATACTCGCCGCATTCGGGCTCACCGAGTCAGGCGCGGGAAGTGACGCAGCCGGCATCAAGACAACGGCAAAAGCCGACGGGGATTGCTACATCATCAACGGCACGAAGCAGTGGATCACCAATGGCGGCGAAGCGAGCGTTTACACGGTCATCGCCCTGACCGATCCCGCGCGCGGCGTGCGCGGCTCCTCGGCGATACTCGTGGACAAGGGGACGCCGGGATTCGATTTCGGAAAGAAAGAGAACAAGATGGGCATCCGGGCATCAGCCACGCGCGAACTGGTCTTCCAGGATTGCCGGGTCCCGAAGACCTCCTTGATGGCAAAGGAAGGCATGGGCTTCCTCGTCGCCATGAAAACACTCGACCAGTCGCGTCCCGGCGTCGCCGCCCAGGCGCTGGGTATCGCGCAGGGCGCCCTGGACAAGGCAGTGGATTACTCCCGGGAGCGTCACCAGTTCGGAAAGCCCATTTCATCCTTCCAGGGACTTCAATTCATGATGGCCGACATGGCCACCCAGGTGGAGGCCGCGCGGGCGCTCACCTACGCGGTGGCCCGCGCAGTGGACGCGGGAGAGAAGGACGTGTCGCGCATGTCGGCCATGGCAAAGGTGTTCGCCTCCGACACGGCCATGAAGGTGACCACGGACGCGGTGCAGATATTCGGCGGCTACGGATATATGAAGGACTACCCCGTTGAAAAGATGATGCGCGACGCAAAGATCACGCAGATCTATGAAGGCACCAACCAGATCCAGCGCGAGGTGATCGCACTGGGCCTCATCAAGGAATCGGTGCGGGCGCAGAAGTGACTACTTTCAAGGGCGGCGCGCGCCGCAGGAGCGGTGCATGAAGGTCATCGTCTGCATCAAGCAGGTCCCCGATACGACGAATGTGCGGATCAATCCCGAGACGAATACGCTCGTGCGCGAAGGCGTGCAGTCCATCATCAACCCCTTCGATGTCTATGCGATTGAGGAGGCGGTGCGCCTCAAGGAGAAGCACGGCGGCACGGTGACCGTGATCACGATGGGCCCGCCGCAGGCCGCCGAGGCGCTGCGGGAATCGATCAGCCTTGGCGCTGACAGCGTCTACCTTGTTTCCGATCGTGCCTTTGCCGGTGCCGACACGCTGGCAACCGCCTACGCGCTGGCCTGCGCGGTGCGGCACCTCGGCGGGGCGGACGTCATCCTCATGGGTCGGCAGGCCATCGATGGCGACACGGGCCAGGTCGGCCCCGGCGTCGCGGAGAATCTCGACATCCCTCACGTCACCGACATCAGGAAGATCGAGGAGATCGCCGACGGCAGGATCGTCGTCGAGCGCCTCATGGAGGACGGCTACGCGCGGATCGCCGCGCGCCTGCCCGTCGTTCTCACCGTGGTCAAGGAGATCAACGTGCCGCGCCTTCCTTCCCTCAAGGGAAAGATCGCCGCAAAAAAGGCGGAAGTCCCCGTATTGAAGGCTTCCGATATCGGCGCGGACCCCGAGCGCCTGGGCCTGAACGGCTCGCCCACGCAGGTCATGAAAATCTTCACGCCGCCGAAGCCCTCCGGGGGCAAGAGGTTCACCGGCGAGCCGGCCGCCACCGTTGCAGCCTTCCTGGACGAGCTCACCGCGGCGGGCATCACGATCCGCAAGCAGTAGAGGAAGCCATGGATCCGATCCGCGTCATCGTGAACAACTGCGTCGGCTGCAGCCTCTGCGTGAAGGCCTGCCCCTACGATGCTATTGCCTTGTCCGGCCCGCCCGGCGCCCGCGAGGACAAGCCCACCGCCGTTATTGATCTTGCAAAATGCACGCTCTGCGGCGCCTGCGTNNTGCAAGCGCTACAAGGCCATCGTCATCACGCGGACCACGTTCAAGGGCCAGGATGTTGCCGCATATGCCGGCATCTGCATCTACGCAGAGCACCGGTCGGGGAAGCTTGCAAGCGTCGTTCCCGAGATCATCGGCGCCGCACGGGAGCTGCAGAAGGACCTTTCGGCGCCGGTGACCGCCATCATCGTGGGAAGTGGCGTGCGGGCGCTCACCTCTGAGCTCCTCTCCTACGGCGTGGATGAGATCTGGATGATCGATGACCCGACGATCGGTGATTTCGACGAAGACGTGCAGGCAGAGCTTGTCGCAGAGATCATCTCTGAGAAGAAGCCGGAAATCTTCCTTGGCGGCGGCACGGTCATCGGCAGGTCATTGCTTCCCCGCGTTGCCGCGAAGATCCTCACCGGCCTCACCGCTGACTGCACCGAGCTCTCCATCGACCCGTCGACCATGCTCCTGCGCCAGACCCGCCCCGCCTTTGGCGGCAATATCATGGCCACGATTCAGACGCAGAATCACAGGCCCCAGATGGCAACCGTCCGTCACAAGGTCATGCGGCCCGCGGACAAGGTGGAAAACCCCAAGGGAACGGTTGTCGAGCTGAAGCATATCCCCGTGCCGAAATCTCACCTGGAGTTCCTCGAGTTCGTGGAGGAGAAGACCGCCACCGTGAACCTCGTGGAGGCCGACGTGATTGTCTCCGGCGGACGCGGCATCAAGGACCCGAAGAACTTCGCCCTCATAGAAAAGCTCGCCCTTGCCACGTCCGGCGCGGTGGGCGCATCCCGCGCCGCCGTGGACGCAGGCTGGATTCCCTACTCCCACCAGGTGGGCCAGACCGGCAAAACCGTCAAGCCGAAGGTTTACATCGCCTGCGGCATCAGCGGCGCCATCCAGCANNTCACCCTACGTCTGCATGTTTGCAAACAGGTAGTGATTCTTGTAGATGTCCTTGTTCTCGTTGAGGATCAGGCTGTGCACGATGTTGATCTGCCGCACCCCGGGCGGATGACCTGACTCGAGAAGATTTTCCAGGATCTTCACCGCGTAGTAGCCCTGCAGGATCGGGTTCTGGTAGACCACGCCCGTGAGCAGGTTTTTCTCGAGGTAGTGATTGGAGGAGGAATCGAGGTCGTGCAGAACGACGATGCGCCTGCCATCGGGTGCCTTTTCCAGCGCCCGGATGAACTGCGAGTTGTACGCGGGGATCATGTAAGCCGCGTCGAAGCCGCCCCTGCGCGCGGCGAGCAGCTCCGCGATCTGGCGCTCCGCCGCCGGTGAGCGCATGCCCTTTGTGATGTCCACCGTCTCATGGGTGATCGCCGGGAAGTGCTTCTCCATGACCTCGCGGAAGCCGTCGTAGCGCAGCGCGTTGATGTCGGGCGCGCGGGGATCCGCGCGGCTGCCCGGCCGCGTGGTGAGCACGAGCACACGCGCGCGGCCCTTGAAGAGCATCGTTTTGCCGATGAACTCCGCGGCGAGCCTGCCGCCGGCATGGTAGTCGGGCCCGATGTAGCAGAGCCTCCGGCTCTCCGGTGCATCGACATTCAGTGTCACAAAGGGAATGCCCGCGGCCGTGATGCGGGAAATGATCCTGTCCATCCTGTAGATCCACTGGTTCACAAAAGCGACCGCCTCCAGGCCGTCCCTGATCTCTTCTTCGAGGCGCTCAAGGTAGAGATCGGAGTTCCCTTCCGCGATCCTGTGGTAATTGACCTGGTAATTCAGGGGCTGGATCTGCTCCGCGCCGATAACGATGCCCGTGTGGATGTCGTTCCAGAAATAGCGCGGAAGCGACGAGGAGAAGACGGCGATCTTGCGCGTCTTGTTGCGCTTGAGCACCTGCGATGCCTTGAGGGGCACGTAGCGTACGTCATGGGCATAATCGAGGATCCGCGTCTTCATCGCCTTGGACACGTAGCCTGAATTGTTCAGGGCCCGGCTTACCGTGATGAGGGGAAGCTTCAAGGCCTCCGCGATCTCTTTCTGCGTGATTCCCATTGGTGTATGCTTGGACAATTCATAGCGGAATACCGCGCGCATGAACAGCGCCGCGGCGCACCGGCGCGCGTCGGGGCCCTGGAGCCCGGGGCCTCCAGTTTTTCTTGACAGCGGCCCCCCGGCATGATACACGTACATCATAGCCGGGGCCTGACAGGCCGCGGCGTACCCTTAAAAGGAGGACAGGAATGAAGAGATTTCTTCTCGCAGGGGGGTTCATCCTGCTCTGCGCGGCCCTTCTGGCGGGCCAGGCAAAGCCGGTCACCCTGAATGTGTTCTTCTACAGCCCCGAGCTCACGGACCAGTACAACGACATGGCCCGCGAGTACAATGCGGAGACGGGGAACACGCTCGACATCACGGTCAANNGACAACAACACATACAAGGACTATGTCTATGACCTGACGAATGCCGACTTCATCAAGATGCTGGAGCCCACCGCCCTCACGGGTGTCACCGTCAATGGGCGCGTCACGGGATATCCTTTCCTGGTGCAGTCGCATTCCTTTATCTACAACAAGAAGATCTTTGCCTCGGCCGGCATCACGACACTGCCGCGCACCATCAAGGAGTACGAGGCCGTTGCCCAGAAGCTGCAGGCCAAGGGTCTCCAGCCGTTTGCCACCGGCTTCAAGGAGTGGTGGGTGCTTCCCCAGACCGCGTGGCAGGTCCTGGCCCCGATCAAGGACTCCTACGGCGGGGATTACGCGAAGTTCGTGGACAAGCTCAACAGCGGCGCGCTGAAGTTCAAGGATATCAAGGAAATGAGCAACGTGTTCGACGTCCTTGACCTCATCAAGAAGTACGGCGGCCCGAAGCCGATGGAGTCTGATTTCAACGACCAGTGCTCGCTCATGGCCACCGGCGCCGCGGCGATCATCCACCAGGGCAACTGGGCGGAGGACACGATCCGCAAGACCACCCCGGACATCGACATCGGCTACCTCCTGGGGCCGGTGGGCAACACTCCGGACAAGGCGGGGATCATGTTCGATTCCAACCAGACCATCCGCATCGCCAAGGACGGGCCGAACGTCCAGGCCGCGCTGGCGTGGCTGCGCTGGCTTACCACCTCCAACTACGGCAAGGCCTGGATACCGGACCAGATCAAGCAGCTCTCCCCCATCAAGGGGGCAAAGGCCTCCAGCGCCGAGCTCGCGCAGGCGACGGTGAACCTCCTGTCCCTCAAGACGCCGAACTATTCCTGGTATTACCAGCGGTTCCCGACGGGAACCGAGCAGAGCCTCGGAATCATCCTCCAGGGCTACTGCGCGGGACAGANNGCCGGGGAGGTTGTTCCTCCCCGGCTTTTTTCGGATTCGACACTCGTACCAGGGATGCCCATGACACACGCACGCCGGAATGCGCGCATTGCGCGCGGGCTCGAGTTCTTCGGGATGACCGTTCCCGCCCT
>PMDT01000137.1:203-2918 GCA_003154555.1 Spirochaetaceae bacterium | reverse complement strand
TGGAGATGCGCGGCATCGTGGGGCCGTCACAGGGCAGCAAGCCGCGCGAAATCCTCCACGTGCCGAAATAGGGCCTCTTGCGTCCGACGGCCGCCGACCGTATCATGTGGTGGTCCACGACTTCTTCGTCCCAGGAGGTTCGATGATGCGCAGGGCCCTGCTCCTTTTTGCCTCCCTGTCATTCGCACTCGCCGCCGCTTCCGCTTCCGCGGATATCACGGTCCTCACGTACAATCTCGGTCTCCTCAAGGTCTTCGGTTCCAACTACGTGCCGCTGGTCGACATCCGCGCCAAGGCTGCCCCCGCGGAGCTCGCGAAGTTCGCCGGTGACACGCCCGTGGACATCATCCTGCTTGAAGAGGTCTGGCGCGACCAGTACGCGAATGCCATCGCAGCGGCACTTGCGCCGCTGGGATACACGGCCATCATGCCGAAGGTGCATACCATCGTCGGCCTGAGCAGCGGGCTCCTCCTGCTCGTGAAACAGCCCTTGAAGGTGGTCGACTGGAAGTTCACGCCGTTCGTCAAGACGACGTTCACGGATTCATTCGCCCGCAAGGGCGTGCTGGAGGCGACGATTGAAAACGAATCCGACGGCACGCGCTTCGTGCTCGTCGGCACTCATACCGTTGCCCTGGACACGAACAACGGCACCCCGACCGACAAGGCCCAGGTGAGCGCGATCATGTCCCAGGCCGCCCAGATCCGGAAGGTGCTGGCTTCCCGATCCCGGAATGGAACGATCCCGGCACTTCTGATGGGGGACTTCAACGTCGGGCCTGGCTACGTGGATGATGCCTATCGCGCCATCGCCTCCGACAGCGTGCGTGAGACGGGCGCGACGCTCCAGCCGCAGGCGCCGCTCATCACGTGGGATCCTCAGAATCCGCTCGTGAAGTATGGCAACTATCCGAACGAGCCACCTGCGAAGATCGATCATGTCTTTCTTCAAGACGGTACAAGCATGCAATGGGTCCCCCGCGACTGCTGGGTCAGGCAGACTGAGCCCGTGGAAGGGCTCTCGATCGTCCCGGGCAAGGGTGCGGGACCGGTGCCGATACCGCTGTCGGATCACTACGCCTTCCTGGTCCGGCTCGACCTGCTGGCGGCCCGGTAGCAGCGGCGCCTCCATTTTGACCTTTTCCTCGAATCACAGTACCGTTGAATCGAGGAGTTCTATGCTTCAGTCAGCGGAAACCGCCCAGGACCTCTATGAGAGAATGCACGCGAAACTCTCCAGGGTCGTGCCCGAGTTCGAGCTTCGGTACAAGGCAGGCATCGCGTTTCGCATCAACGAGCTGAAACGGGCGCGCAATGCCGTCATCCTCGGCCACAACTACATGGAACCTGCGCTCTATCATTCGATACCCGACTTCACCGGCGATTCGCTGGAGCTCTGCCGCAAGGCCGCGACGACCGATGCCGATATCATCGTCTTCTGCGGCGTGCGCTTCATGGCGGAGACGGCCAAGATCCTCAACCCGACCAGGACCGTCCTCATTCCGTCGCCCAAGGCGGGATGCTCCCTNNACCTATGCCGACGTGAAGGCGGAGTCCGACATCTGCTGCACGTCGGGCAACGCCGCGAAGGTCGTGCAGTCGCTGCCGGGCGACAGGGTGATCTTCCTGCCGGACGAGTTCCTTGCCCGCAACGTGGCGCATGAGACGGGAAAGCGTATCATGTTCCCCACCCGCACCCCGCGGTCAGGTGAGGACGCGGAGCTCGACTACCAGATGATCGGATGGCGGGGGCGCTGCGAGGTGCATGAGAAGTTCAACGTGGAGGACATCGCGAATGTCCGCCGGCAGTTCCCCGACGTCGTTGTTCTTGCCCATCCCGAATGCAGCCCCGAGGTCGTCGATGCGTCGGATTTTTCCGGCAGCACAGCGGCCATGATCGCCTACGTGGAAGAGACGAAAGCGCCGCGCTATCTCCTGCTCACCGAATGCAGCATGGGCGACAACATCGCCGCGGCCAACCCGAGGAAGGAGATGCTGCGCCTCTGCAGCGTGCGCTGCCCGCACATGAGCGAGATCACGCTGGAGCAGACGCTTGCCGCGCTCGAAAACACGCGCTACGTCGTCGATGTGCCGGAGGCCATCCGCGTGCGCGCCTACGCCGCCGTGGAGCGGATGATCTCGATCGGCTGAACACAACGGAGACGGAGACATGAGAGAGCTCATTCAATCCATCGCGGGAGAATACCAGCGCTATCGAAAGCTCGCCGAGGATTCGCTGGCGCAGATCTCCGACGACGAGCTGAATCACGTGCCCGCGGATGGCAACTCCATCGCCGCCCTCGTGCGCCACCTCGCCGGCAATCTCCGGTCCCGGTTCACGGACTTTCTCACGACCGATGGAGAGAAGCCCTGGCGCGACAGGGAGACCGAGTTCACAGGCACATTCGAAAGCCGCGCGCAGATGCTTGCCGCGTGGGAGGAGGGGTGGAAGGCGCTGGACGGGGCGCTTGCCTCACTGTCTGATGAGGATGCGGGCCGGACCATCACCATCCGCGACCAGCAGCTTTCCGTCCGGGAGGCGTTGCACCGCTCCCTGTCGCACACGAGCTATCACGTCGGCCAGATCGTCCTGCTCGCCCGGTCCTCCCGCGGCGACCAGTGGCGTTTCCTCAGCATTCCGCCCGGACAGTCCCGCACGTACAACCGCAACCCGTCGATGGAAAAGCTTCCGCATCGCGCGGCCACGCTCCAGGA
>PMDT01000137.1:0-138 GCA_003154555.1 Spirochaetaceae bacterium | reverse complement strand
TGGCGGGCGCTCGTGGAGGAGCTCGCCGCCAGCCACCGGAGTCTCGCCGCCGTGACACGCGGTCTTTCACTCGGGCAGCTTGCCGCGTCGACACAGGGACACGCGCACACGCGGGAGGACCAGATCCGCGGCGTGATC
>PMDT01000236.1 GCA_003154555.1 Spirochaetaceae bacterium | reverse complement strand
ACGGGCGCGCCCACCGACGTGAGCGGGCGCAGCTGCACCAGGGATGAAGCCTTTTGCGATTGTGCCTGGTTCTCCCAGAAAATATAGAGCATGTCGTGCATCACGAGCGCATGGGGGAAGATGGCATCGACCACATCCGTGTTGTTCAGCGGCTGGGTCGACCAGGTCTTGCCCTCTTTCTGCGTCAGCACGATGCGCGACGTGCCCTTGGAGCTGTCGGCATAGATGATGCGCTCCTGCCCCCGGAGCATCAGGACGCGGGCGAATCTGCTGGGCGACGACGCCGTCACGATTTCCGGCGCACCGACAGGGGCTCCTGTTGCGTCCAGAAGCAGCGACCATATCTGGGGTCGGTTGCTTCCATAGCCCGCCCGTTCCCAGACAAGGGCGATCTGCGACCCGATGGATTCCATCCGTGGCCGTTCGTTGTTGAAGTTCAGCGCCTCCTTGCCGAACGATGCCGCCACCGTCGTGAGGGGGGTGGCAGCGCTCCACGTGGATCCATTGTCGGAGCTCAACTTGAGGTAGAGCTGCCAGGTGGTGGTCGCCTCCGTGCGCGCGGTGAGCGATTCGAAGACGATGTAATCACGACCCTGGAACACGGCGTGGGCCGGCTGCAGCTGCGTGGCGGAGAGCTGGTCCGTCTTCTGGACGAAAGGAGAAAGCTCCGTCCACGAGCGCCCGTCGCGCGACGAGCTCCACACCAGCGACGCGGATCCCACCGTCGTTTCGCCATTCGACTGGGAGGAGCTTGCCGCCGCCTCCGCCGTCCCCTGGGAGATAAGGAGCAGAAAACCGGAATCCCGCGTGAGAAAAAGGGAAGGCGCAACCGTGGAGGCTTTTGCCACGATGCGCTGCACCTGCTGAAAACTCGCGCCGGCATCGGTGGATTGCAGGATCAGGGTTTCCTTGTCCGTGGCGCTCACCGCGACGAAAATGCGGTCCTTCACGTCGACCACCATGGAGTAGACCGTGGGTTGATTGCCGGCCGCGACGCCCGTGTAAGGGATCGGTCCGAAGAAACGCTCGTGGCTCTTCCACGTGACCCCGTCACGGGACACGGCGATCGACAGGTAGATGTCACCCGAGGTCATATCGGCGGCGGATTTCGGTTTGATCTCCTGCCAGGCGAGCGCCATGAGCGATGTGCCGGCAGCGGAGCTCGAAGAGCGTACATTCTGGGCCACGAAGACGGTGGGCAAATCGAAATAGATGGTCTGCGCCCCCACGGCTGCCACCAAAGCGACAAAGAGGGCGCAGGACATGGTCAGCCGAAGCGAGTTGTGTCTTCTCATGAAAGGTTGAGCAGGACCTCGAGCTTCTTCTTCAAAAGCTTCAGCGAAGCATAGCCCTGGTTGCGCGGCGTCTTCCAGACCTCCATGACCAGGTCGTACGCGTTCTGATACGAGCCGCTGTTGGCAAGATCACGCGCCTGCGCATATTTCGCCGCGTCGGCTGGCGACAAAGTGACGGGCGCCGCCGCGTCCCTTTTCTGCACGATCTGGCCATAGAGAACGCTGGCGGCCGCGTTGTCGGGGTTTATCTGGATTGCCTGCTTGAGAAGGTCGAGCGCCGCCTGGTACGCCTCCGGAGAGCCCTCCTGCTGGCGGGCGTTGGCCTGCGCCACGAGGGTATTGGATTGGTTGATCTGCGCCGGGGTCGGCGGACGGCGGACGAGATTGAGCTGGTACTCCAGCTCCCGTATCGTGGGTGCAAGCTGCGTCGAGAACCTGGGATCGAGCTTTGAGTAGTCGAGCAGCGCGTTGTAGGCGGTTCTCTGGTCCTCCGGGACCGAGGACCTGGCCATGTTCGTGTAGAGCGTCATCTGCGACCCGGCATCGGTCTGGAACTTGACGGGATTCGTCTGCTTCTGTATCTGCAGCTTGAGGACCTTGGCCGCGCCGTAGTTGGGCGCAACGGCAAGGGCATCGTTGACATTCTGCGTTGCGGCCTGGAGCTTGCCACCGGCAAGATTGTCCTGCGCGCTTTTGATGAAGCCGTTCACGATGTCCGCCTTGGGATCAAGGCTGGAGATTTCACGTCCCTGGCTCAGCTCAACGGCATTCTGGATGTTCAAGCGGAGGCTGTCGAATGGCGGGTAGGTATCGCTCTGGCTCTGCGCCCAGTCGCGCGCAGCGGCATCGAGTGCATCGCTGGCCCCGAGGAAGTCCTTGTTCGCAAGGAGCTGGTTGACCGCCGCAATCGCTTTCTGCGCGTTGGCAACCGCGATCGAGCTGCGCAGCGTGACGATCCGCGCGGCCATGTCCTCCTGGTCCTTGGTCGTGCGGGTCGCCGCGTGGTCGGAAAATGCCTCCGCCAGGGACTTGATATAACTGCCGACCGCCTTGTCGAGGAACGACTCTGCCCCATCGGGGTCCCGTTTGCCGAGCGCCGCCTGCGCCTGGTTGAACCAGTTGTCCCCTTCCCTGCTGGCAAGCGCCGCGTCGTCCTGCTGGGCAAGGGCCGCCGCCCTGTACGCATCAAGGTGTGCGCGTTCGTCCCGTGCAGTTGCCAGAAGCTGATTGTCGCCAGGACTGGCCGCGGTCCCGTTGAAAATCGCATCATACCCCGCACTGGCTTTCACCCAGGGCTTTTCCGCCTGGAGCACCTGTTCCTGTGCAGAGATGTCGGCGATAAGGGCATCAAGATTGTCGCTGGCCGCGGCAAGCACAGGAATCGCCAGATCGGGGTGCTTCTCCACGAGCGAGCTGCCTTTCGGCACCTCACCGTTGATCGAGCCGTCGCGCAGGTCCAGCCCTTTTATCCGGAGCTGGATCGCCGAGGCCAGACGCGACGGAAACCCGCTCCCATTGATGGCGGCGATTCGCATTGCGTACAAGGCGTCGCGCCTCTGGAGCTCGTTCAAAGCAAATTCGTTGAAGAGGGCGGCCATGGCGCGCGCGGAAGGCCCGACCCGGGCTGAAGCCGCACCGGATGCCGCGGCGGAGTCCCACACCGATGCGCGGACCGTCCACAGCTTCTGTTGCGCGTTGGAATCCTCGATGCGCCCCGCAATTGTGGCGCGCGCGGAGGCGAGCAGCGCCAGGTCGGCACCGGACTTTGCGGGATCGACGGGCGCTTCCAGAATCACCGCCGGAAGAGCGGCAAGCTCTGATTTGTAGCCGATCAGCTGCTGGTAAGCGCCGGCCTCCGCCACCGCTTCCTGCGCCAGCGAGACCTGCGCGGCGAGCGCGGCGGCCCGTGATGCATCATCGGCAGAAAGCCCCCACCCGGATGCGGCCGAGGTCTTGAGCGCGGCGGACACCAGGCCAGCCGCCTTGACCGACAGGAGATTTCGCGCTGCTGCGTTGGAGAATGCGGCTGCCGCCGCGTCAAGGGCACCAGCCGCAAATCGAGCGCGCGCCGAATCGAAGGATTGGGCCGCATTTTTCGCAACAGATTCCGCCACGGACCGGGCACTGCCCTCCCAGAGCTGCTGCAGGGCGTAGACAATGCCTTCCTGCGTTCCCTGGCGTCCCAGGCAGAGCCAGACCAGGTACTGCAGGTAGGGCGAATCCCGATTCGTGGAGGATTCCCTCTGCAGCGTGGCACGAATATCCATCAGCGATGCCGCCAATGCCCGAACCGACCCCTCCGAGCCCGCATACTCGGCCAGGGGAGCGATCAATGCGTCGAAGGCGGAGGGACTGTCTGGCGGTAGCGTTCCGCCGAGGAACGAAACGAGCTTTGTGGGAATCGCCGCCAGCTCGCTGGCGGACGTCACCGCGGCTGTGGCCGTGGCAAGCGTCAGGGTCACGGCCTGTGTCACCGTCGCAACGATCAGCGGACCATATCCCGCAGCCTCGAACTCTTTTTGCGGAAGCGCGAATCCGGCGTGAGCCGGGTCGCTGATGGGCAGCATGTACCGTGCGAGCGCATCCGCCGGCTTCCCGGCGGCAAGGAGGTCTTTCGCATCGTTCATCAGCATGAGGAACCCGGCGAGAAGGCTCGTCGACTGGGCGATTTCGGGGGCGCGGCTCGGGTCGATTTTCATGAGCTGCGCGACCAGCTTCTGCATCGCCTGGATGTCACCGTTGACCCGCGCCTCCTGGAGCAGGGCGAGCACCTTGTTGTAGCTTTGCGATACCGCCATCACCTGGGCAATCAGCCGCGCGGTCTCATCTGCAAGATCGGGCTTGTCTTTCTGGATCGACGCGAGAAGCCTCAACGCGTCCGAGTATTTCTGCTGCTGGATGAGCTTTTCGGCTTCGCCGAGGCCCGACTCCGCCTGCCCGCCCGCGTGCAGAGGCGAAGCTCCTCCCAACGCGAGCGCAAGGCAGAGCATCAATGCTCGGGATTTCAGGCTATGCGTCCGCACGGAACCCCACATATCATAGTATCGGCGAAATGCCCGCCACGGTCAGCCCCTTGCACGGCGTCGAAAATCTGTTCCCATGTCTCTATGGATTAACCCCCCTTTCCGAGTTATAATTGTAGGCAGTTATGTTACGTCGTCCAGTGGTCATCGTTTTTCTTCTTCTCATGCTCCAGTCTACCATTTTATGGGCCACCGGTGCTGACATGTACGCAGGACTCTCCGATTTTCTCGACCAATTCAAGGACACCAATACGGGGCTCACCTCCTTTCCCACGCTCCTCGTGCCTCTCGGTGGGCTGTCAGAAGGCATGGGAACCGCCTATGCGGCAGTGAACAAGGACGCCGGGTACATCGATTCCANNATTCCAATCTCGAAGGCGTCGTCTATACCATCCGCTTCAACAACCTGGGAATAGGATTCGGAGGAAAATTCCTCTATGTTCCATTCTCTCAATTCGGCGAGTGGGGGAATGCCGTCGCGAGCGACTATGTGTCTGAGTCGATTGCGACCCTGAACGTGTCGTACAACTTTTTCTCGAGCTATTATTTCTACGGCATCGCGCTCGGCGCGAATCTGAAAGTCGCCTATCGCAGCATCCC
>PMDT01000229.1 GCA_003154555.1 Spirochaetaceae bacterium | reverse complement strand
GGGTTCGAATCCCCTAGGAGATAAAGGGCTGGCGGCGTGCGGTGCACCGCATGGAGCCAGCCCATTTTTCAGGAGGAACCCGATCAGGCCGATGCGTCCCCGTCATGAAGGTCACCGTGGCTGAGTCGTCGCCTCTCCGGGGTGCAATCGACGGCCTTCGGGTTCATCTCGTCGGCATCAAGGGAACCGGCATGGCGGCCCTTGCAGAAGTGCTGTGGGCGCGTGGCGCGCGCGTCAGCGGCTCCGACACTACCGAGAAGTTTTACACTGACGCGGTCTTGCAGCGCCTCGGCATCCCTTTCCGCGAGGGCTTTACCGCCGACAATATTCCCGCTGACACGAATATCGTCGTTCACTCCGCCGCCTATCGCCGGGAAGAAAACCCCGAGCTCCTTGCCGCGGCGAAAATGGGAATCCCTCTCCTCCTTTACCCCGAGGCTCTCGGCGCCTTGTCACTCTCCTCCGATGCGAGCGGCGTAAGCGGCGTGCACGGAAAATCGACGACCACCGCGATGTGCGGCGCTATCCTGCGCGAATGGGCGTTTCCGGCAACAGTCCTTGTCGGCGCCGAGGTCCCAGGATTCGGCTGCCGGTCGACGCTGGTCCAGGGGGATCGGTACCTCGTTGCCGAAACCTGCGAATACCGGCGCCATTTCCTGCACTTTCATCCGACCCGCATCGTCATCACGAGCGTCGAGCCGGACCATCTCGATTATTTCCGCGACCTTGAAGATATGCTGCACGCATTCGAAGAGTACGGGCTTTCTCTTGATCCGTCGGGGGCACTCGTCTTCTGTGATGACGATCCTGGCGCGCGCGAGGCAGCGCGAAGGATCGGCGTAAAACGAGCCGACGTGATGATGATTCCCTACGGGCGCAGCGCGCAAGGCTACTTTCGCGTCGAAGATGAGCCGCCATCGGCCGGTGTGAGCAGGTTCCGGCTCGCCGGAAGCGCCACGGTGTTCACGCTGCAAGTGCCGGGCCGGCACAATGTCCTCAACGCCGCGGCGGCTCTTGCGTTGTGCAGCCTGCTCTGGAAGGCGGAGCGCGGATCGGCGCCCGTGGACCTTGCCGGTGCGGCGCGTGCGCTTTCGGGATTTTGCGGAAGCCGCAGGCGTGCCGAGATAGTGGGCGAGGCGGGCGGCGTGCTTTTCATGGATGACTACGCCCATCACCCGACGGCCATCGAAAAAACGCTGGCCGGGATCCGTGAGTTCCACCCGGACCGAAGGTTGATCGTGGACTTCATGTCGCACACCTACTCCCGCACGCGCGCGCTGCTTCCCGATTTTGCGCGCTGCTTCGGATCGGCGGACAAGGTCATTCTTCACCGCATCTATGCCTCCGCGCGCGAGCAGAATGCGTCGGGCATCAGCGGCGCTGAGCTTGCCCGCGAGGTGTCCCGGCATCATGGCGACGTCGTCTACATCGACGATCCTGTGGAGGCAATTCCCGGGATCGCTGCCGAGCTGCGCGCGGGGGATCTTTTCATCACGATGGGGGCGGGCGACAACTGGAAGATCGGGCGCGAGCTCCTGCGTCTGAGGGGAGGAGCATGATGACGAGCATGACCGGCTTCGGCCACGGCGAGCACCGCGACAGCAGGGTGCAGATGGTGCTGGAGATACGCTCGTACAACAACCGCTACCTGGAGCTCTTTATCAACCTGCCTTACAGCATGAAACAACTGGAGCCGCTCGTCAGGGAGTACCTGTCCGCACGCATCCAGCGCGGCAAGGTGGAGTTCTACCTTTCCGTCATGGAGCTGGAAGACTCGAGCGACGTCGTCGTGGACCATGCGCGCGTGACGACCTACCTGACGGCATTGGACGAGCTGCGCCGGGTTTCCGGCCTGAAGGAACGCCCGAGCCTTTCGCAATTGATGAATCTTGAAGGTGTCCTGAAAACCGTGAGCAGGAAAGATCCCGAGGCGCTGTGGGGTCTCGTCACGCCCCTGCTGGCAAAAGTATTTGCCGACTTCGACTCTTCCCGGTCCGTGGAAGGCAGAAAAACCGAGGCGGACATCAGGAAATGCGCCCTGGAGATCCGCACGAGCCTTGCCACGATTGAATCACACGTTCCCGAGATCGAGGCGAAGATCAGGACGGGATTGGCGGAACGGTTCCGCGAGCTTCTCGGCGAGGGGGTGGACGAATCGCGCATCATGGCGGAAACTGCGGTTCAGCTCATGCGCGCGGACATCAACGAGGAGGTGCAGCGCATGAAGGCGCACCTGGAGAGCCTTGACGATGCACTGGGGCGGCAGGGGCCGCAGGGCAAGCGGCTGGATTTCGTCTGCCAGGAGCTGGGCAGGGAGATCAACACCATTGGTTCGAAGAGCATGCTGTTGGAGATCGATCAGGCCGTGATCGCGGTGAAGGACAGTCTCGAGAAGATACGGGAGCAGCTTCGCAATGTCGAATAGCCCCGCGGCCTCCCCGGGTCCGCGCCTCCGAATCGCCATATCGGGCAAGAGCGGCTGCGGCAACTCGACCGTCTCCCGGCTGGTCGCCGCAAAGCTCGGGCTGCGGATGGTGAACTACACGTTCAAGGACCTTGCACGAGACAAAGGCATGAGCTTCGAGGAGATCTGCGTGAAGGCGGAGGAGGATCCGCAGTACGACCTCACCATCGACCGCATGCAGGTCCAGCTCGCACAGCACGGCGGCTGCGTGCTGGGCTCGCGCCTGGCGATCTGGCTGCTGCGCGACACTGCGTTCACGGTCTACTTGAACGCCTCGATCCAGGTGCGGGCGGCGCGCATCGCGCGGCGGGAAGGCAAGGACATCGCAGTCGCGTTGCGCGAGACAGTGGAAAGGGACAACCGCGATCACGACCGGTACGCAAGGCTGTATGGCTACGACGTGAACCGCTACGATTTTGCCGTGCTGGTGGTGGACGCGGAGTCACTCGGGCAGGAGGCCGTGGCGCAGGAGATCGTGGATCATGCCGCCGGGATGAACGCTCCCCGATAGAGGCGCGATTGCGCTTGTATTGTCAGGGGAAACCTGCTATTCTTTGTCCATCATGGTATTACCTCTCGCTCTCCTGGAAAGTTTCGAGGGAAACATCTACGAAATGACTTGCGCGGCAATGAAGCGCGGAATCCAGATCAATCTCGCAGGCGACGACGAGCTGGAAGCGAACAGGGGAAAGATCGTCTCCACGGCGTTGAAGCAGATTCTCACGCAGAAGGTCAGGTATCGGCACCCGGAGGCCTGACGAACTTCCTCCCGTCATCGTTCTCTTCGGCCCCACGGCTGTCGGCAAATCGGATCTGCTCCTTTCCCTTCTCGATGACCGCTTCGAGCTGATCAGTGCGGATTCCATGCAGGTGTACCGCCACATGGACATCGGAACGGCAAAGCCGTCCCCGGCCGATCGCGCGCGGCTTGCCCATCATCTCCTCGACGTGGCCGACCCATCGGAGCAGTTCAACGTCGGCAGGTTCGTGAAAGAAGCCGAGACGCTGCTCCCGATGATTTGGGAGCGCGGTCACGTGCCGGTCGTGGCGGGCGGCACCGCCTTCTACATCACGAGCTTTCTTTTCGGTCTCCCCGAGGCCCCGTCCGTGAATGCCGCGACCCGCGAGCAATTCCGCACTGTCGAAAGGGAGCAGGGCCACGAGGTCCTCTACCGCATGCTCGCGGAGCGCGATCCTGGTGCCGCCGCGCGCATCCAGCCGAACGACCGCTACAGGATCGCGCGCGCCCTGGAGGTCATCGAAGACACGGGCAGGTCGCTGTTTTCATTTCGATGGCCGCGCGCCGTGCGGGCGGACATGCGCTTCCTGGTGATCGGTCTGGAAAGGCCGCGGACCGAAATCCATGCGAGGATCGGCGAAAGGGTGCGGCGCATGTTCGACGCCGGGCTGCTCGCGGAAGTGACGACCCTCCTTGACCTGGGGTACGGTCCCACCGACCCTGGCATGAGGGGGATCGGCTACCGGGAGCTGCTGGGCATGCGCGCCGGGTGCCAGACTCTCCCCCAGGTGGAGGCGGCCATCGCGGCGGCGACGCGCCGCTACGCAAAACGGCAGATCACGTTCTTTCGCTCCGTGCCCGGTGTTCTCTGGATAAGTCCGGACGACGCGGAGACGCTGCGCCGCCACATCGAGGCTTTTCTTGCGTGAATGCGGAGCACTTGACCTTTGCGCCGGAAATCCGCATAGTCACGGTCTGGCAGTTTGCGCCACGGGCGAGCTCATACCAATAATCGAAAGGAGTAGGCACTGTGCCTTGCGGCAGGAAACGGAAGCGACACAAGATTGCAACTCATAAAAGGAAGAAGAAGCTGAGGGCCAACCGGCATAAGAAGAAGCTGCGGTAGCGCAGCTCCCGGGGAGCAAATGCCACGAAACTGCACGGAGTACCGTGCAAGATACCGTGGCCGAGGAGAGGGACGGTGAAAGCCGCACGGGTCATTATGCCTGTCCTGCTTTTGGCCGCGATGATGCCGGCAGGTGCGGAGAGTCTGTGGACTCCCGATTTCAAGGGTTACCTGTCCGGCAGCAAGGGACTTGCCGTGGGCGATGCCCTCGTGGTCCAGATCGACGCCTCCTCCTCGCTCTCTTTTTCATCTTCCAGCAACGATTCGAAGAATCTCACACTCGAGTTTACCGGCGGCGACGCCGGTAACTTGTTCTCATTTCTCCCGCAGGTGCGCACCGGCGCAGCCCTGAGCACGGCCGGCAAGGACTCCCTGAGCCTTAAGACCCAGGTCCCTGTCGTCGTGACCGCCGTCAATCCCGATGGCACGGCGCAGGTGCAAGGTTCGAGAACCATCACCATCCAGGGAAAAAACGAATCGATCACTATCGCCGGCGCTGTTTCTCCGAGCCTCCTCGACCAGCGGGGAATCGTCAATTTCAACAAGCTTGCAAATGCCCGGCTCACGTATACAACATTCCTTGCAGCGGCAAAGGATACGTTGACCGCGGCCGATCTCCAGACGCTCCTGGCTCCTGCCGCGACGGCGGCGGCAACAAGGGGCGCTGCAGCCGCAACAGCCGGCACGACAGCCGCACCCGCGCCAGTGGCGGGTGCAACCGCAGCGCCCGCTGCGACGACCCCCGCGCCGACGGGTCTCACCATCCCCGATGCGCGTAAAAAGCAGCTCCTGCTTCTGTATCTCAACCGTCTCATCGACATCGTGTTCAATCAGTAGCTCTTCGGAAGCTGTCTGGCTTGACCTTGCATGAAGCCCATTTTAGAATCCCGACGTGGCATCCATCTTCCTCACGTCAGAGACAAACGCGCACCCGATTGACATCGCAACCGCGGGGGACCTGGCGCGGCACCTGAAGGAGATCGACGTCGCCGCGGACGAAATCGAAAAGGTGACGGATTCCTTCCTCCATTGCGCCATCAAGCTGGAAAGGGTCGACACGCGCGGCGCCAACCTCATGCGGGGCTACCTGGAGAGCCTGGGGGGCGGTATCGCGATGAGCCGCGAGGCCCGCGAGTATACGGCCCGCGACACGGACGTCATCATTTCCGGCAGCAGGCGGACGCTGCTCCTGCTCGCGGCGCGGCTGAAGGGCGAGCCTTATGGCCTGGACGCGGTGGGAACGGAGATTGCCGCNNGGATTCCTTCTATCCTTCCAGCAGGGCCGCGACGCTGAAAGAGGCGCTGAAAGCCGCCCGCGGTATGCGGGATGCCGGCGTGGACATCATCGACGTGGGCGGGGAATCGACACGACCGGGATCGGACGTCGTGCCGGAAAATGAAGAGATTCGCCGTGTGATCCCCGTGATCCAGGCGCTCCGCGNNGCCCTCCGCCACAACGAGGAGCTCGCGCGTCTTGTCGCGCGGCGCGGGGTGCCGATCGTTCTCATGCACATGCGCGGCGTTCCAAAAACGATGCAGAGGAATCCCGCCTACAGGAACACGATGAGCGAGATCCTGCGCGATCTCCAGCAGTCCATCGCGGCGGCGCTGGGCGCCGGCATCGCGCGCGACATGATCATCGTCGACCCCGGCATCGGATTCGGCAAGCGCATCCAGGACAACCTGCGCATCATCCGCGAGCTCTCTTCCCTCCAGTCGTTGAACTTCCCCATCCTCGTGGGGCTTTCGCGCAAGGGCTTCATCGGTGAGATCCTGAACAGGCCCGTGGAGGAGCGCCTGATCGGCACTATCACTGCCAATACGCTTGCCATCCTGAACGGCGCCAACATCATCCGCGTCCACGACGTGCCCGACGCGGTGGAGATGGTGTAGATCATCGATTCCGAGCGGCGGATCGGGTCGTAGGCGCATGGACCAGCTCCTGAATACCTGGGTCGTCCGCGAAGTCAACCGGCCCGCGC
>PMDT01000249.1 GCA_003154555.1 Spirochaetaceae bacterium | reverse complement strand
AAGATTTCGTGGGATTGACCGCTCACCCCCGCCCCTTTCGGGCAGGGCGAGCGATCTGAAAGCCTCTGGATTTCCGCTACATCCTCATCCGCACTCCCATCTCCATCTGAAATCCGCGGCCTATGAACCCGAAGTTTGGCGTGAAGGTGATCTTCCCATCAGCGATGTTCTTCCGCGCCTCGCTTGCCGCGTTGACCGCGGAGAAGTGCCCGAGGATCCCCCTGAGCAGCATGCCTCCCGCCATGACGCCGAAGGTCGGCAGGTAGTCAATGACGGTGTGCCCTTCCAGGCGTGTCATGATCGTTGAAATCGACGTGTTCAGGTAGTCGGTTTGCGTGAACTGCAGGTCAGGGGGAAGCAGGAAGTAGCCGCCGATCAGTGTCCCCGCGATGATGGCAAGGTCGCCGATCGTGTAAAGCGTTCCGCCCAGCGCATCACCGGTGATGAACTGACCGGCACCGGGAAACATCATCGATGCCATGCGCACCTTCTGCACGTACGCGATTTTCTGTTCGACAATTGAAACCCGTGTCGCCACCTTCACCAGATCCGCGACGCTGAGCGTCCCGATCTGGGCAGCGGAAATCTCCTGGAGCGCCGCGCTCAGCTCTTCCTGCGTGCCGGCAGGGGGGGCTGCCTCCTGGGCGCCTGCCGCTGCCGCCGCGGCGAGTGCGGCAATGAGAACGAAACAAAATCTTTTCATGAGAACCTCCAATGACAAGATACAGGCCCCCCTCGGCGGCGGCAAACCGGCGCTTCTTCTTGCCCTTGGGCTGGTTCCAGGGTGCGGGGAATGTCAGTGCGACAGAGGCAGCGTGAGGATGAAGGTGCTCCCGGCTCCTGGGCTGCTTTTTGCGTCGAGGGCACCCCCGTGCGCGCGCGCAACGCTCCGCGCGATTGCCAGCCCAAGACCAGCGCCTTCAGCGGTGGCGTTCTTCCCCCGGTAGAACCTGTCGAAGACCAGGGGAAGCTCCTCGGCTGAGATTCCCGGCCCGTTGTCCTGGACTGCGAATCGAATGCGGCCGTTTTCCTCGACGGCGCTCACCGTCACCTCGCCGCCTTCCGGAGCGAACTTTACGGCATTGGACACGAGGTTCGCGAGGGCCATCTCGACGCGCTGTCGGTCGCAGAAAAGTACGAGGTTCGGCTCCACGGGGGAAACGGTGAGGGAGATCCTTTTCTCCCGCGCGCGCCCGCGGGATCCTGAGACCGCGGGCAGCACGATGTCGGCGGCCGCATGGCGCTCAAGGGAGAGTCCCCCGATTCCCGCGTCGAGGCGCGAGAGGTCGAGGAGGTTGGCGGTGATCCACTGAAGCTTGCCAAGCTGTGCCTGGCTCTCCCGCAGGAACTCCTGCCGCGCGGCGGGGTCCTGCGCTGCGCTCCCCTGGAGAAGCTCGTTGAATGTCGTGAGGGCCGTGATCGGGGTGCGCAGCTCGTGCGACGCATCCGCCACGAAACGCTTCAACGAATCGCGCTCCATGCGAAGATCGTGGAAGCTGGTTTCAAGGCTCAGCGCCATGCCATTGAACTGACGGGCAACGTCCCCGATCTCGTCATCCCGTGAGGCGGAAGCGCGCGCGGTGAGGTCCCCTTCCGCCATCCTGCGCGCGGCGCCTGCCAGGTTGCGGAGCGGATCGGAGATGGTGCGTCCAAAGAGGAGCCCCGCAATCACCGCGACCAGCAGGGCACCGAGGCCGGAGAGCAGGACCGCGGTTCTCATCGGGCCCAGCGCCTCGCCGCTC
This sequence comes from Spirochaetaceae bacterium, assembly GCA_003154555.1. Taxonomy (GTDB): domain Bacteria; phylum Spirochaetota; class Spirochaetia; order SZUA-6; family Fen-1364; genus Fen-1364. The sequence continues at coordinate 1,302 of PMDT01000249.1, read as the reverse complement.
AGGCTCAGAGGGCTGGACATCTCCACCCAGCCCTCCGGTGACCGGGGGTCGCCGACCGGCAGCATGATGGAAATGAGCTGCCGCGGGGGGGCCGGCCGCTCGCCGGGGATCCTCTCCGATTGCATGTCGTTCTCAAAGACGAACCGGCGTCCCCAGGGGGTCGGCATCCGCCGTGCAAAAACAAAAGTGGTACCCAGGGGCAGCTCGCGCAGCAGAGGCAGAAGGTCACGCGGCCGTACTTCGACCCCGCCGCGCTGGCGCGAGGGGATGGGGATGATGATGGGAAGGTAGGAGCCCCTGTCGGGATCGAGCTCCGAGCGGAACTCGGAGAGCCCCGAGGGGATGAGCCAGATGAAATCGTCAGGCAGGCCCGGGTCCCCCGAATCGGCGATTATGGCGCGCTCCGGGTCCATGATCCGCACACGCGCGTCCCCCAGAAACGCCGAGGTGGAGGCGAGCTCCTCCAGAGCGATCCGGCGGATCTGCGGCTGCAGGAATCGATGCGCCAGGTCGGCGATCTCCCGCGCGTTCGCCTTCAGGTACCCGCTCTCCTGGCGCCCCACGTAGTTCTGAACAATCGTGACCGCCAGTGCACCCATGAGGGTGACGGAGAGCAGGACCAGAAGCGCGTAGCTTGCCGCGAGCCTCCACCGGATCGACGTGAACAATCCCCTTCCTCCTCCCTAGATGTTCGGCGGATTCTGGGCCGGTGTGGAGGGCGACGGGGAGGATGTGCCGGGGCCCTGTCCCTTATTGCGGGGCGCCTGTCGGCCATCCTGTCCGCGGAAGTCCCGCATGCCGGGGAAGCCGCTCATCGAAATGCCCAGCCAGGCCTTGGAGGCGTCACTCGGGTTCTTGGCCAGGGTGACGGTGAGGTCCTTCTCCTTGCCGTCGGACATGCTGTACACGGTGAGTGTAAGAGAGTCGCCCGGTGCGTGCGCGCCCACGGCGTCCACGACCTGCTGCGGATCGTTCACCGCAGCGCCGTCAACCTTTGTGACAATGTCGCGCGCCGCGATCCCGGCCTTCGCCGCCGGACCGTCCGCNNGGCCGCCGCCGTTGCGCCCGAGCCTCTGCGGTGCCGCGGAATACTGGACGCCGAGGTAAGGGCCGTCCTTGGACGGGTTCTTCTCCAGGGCGACCTTCACGTCACGCGGGGTCTGGCCCGCCGTGCCGACGGACAAGGTGATCGTGTCGCCGACCTTTTTGGCCGCGATCAGGTCTCCAAGCGCGTTCTGCGCGTCCACGGCCGTGCCGTCCACGGAAAGAATCACGTCGCCCTGCTTCAAGCCGGACTTCTCC
>PMDT01000308.1 GCA_003154555.1 Spirochaetaceae bacterium | reverse complement strand
GTCGCCGGCTGGATCCTGGAGCTGGACAGGGGCGAAGGCATTCCGTGGAAAGGCAACTATTCCGGCTGGCTCGAGCAGAAGCGCGAGCGCCTCCGGCGGGAGGAGAAACAGGAATCGGACCGGCAGCGCACCCTGCAGCGGGAGCTGGAGTGGATCAGGGAATCTCCCCGCGCGCGCCAGGCCAAGAGCAAGGCGCGTGTGGCCTCCTATGAATCGCTCCTTGCCGAAGACGCCGGCCGCCGGGAGCAGGACCTGCAGATCTACATCCCCGCGGGTCCCCGACTGGGTAATCTGGTCATCGAGGCGAAAGGGCTGCGCAAGGCATTCGATGAAAAGATCCTTTTCGACGACGTGAGCTTCTCCATCCCGCCCGGGGCGACGGTGGGCATCATCGGGCCCAACGGGGCGGGAAAGACGACTCTTTTCAACATCATCACCGGCCATGAGACGCCGGACGCCGGGACTTTGAAAACGGGAGAGACGGTGCGCCTCACCTATGTCGACCAGCTCCGGGGGAAGCTCCTGCCGGAAAAGAGCGTCTGGGAGCTCATCTCCGACGGCCAGGAGCTCATCCGGTTGGGCCGGCAGGAGGTCAACGCGCGCTCGTATATCGCGCGCTACGCGATCACCGGCGCCGACCAGCAGAAAAAGGTCGGCATGCTTTCCGGCGGGGAGCGCAACCGCGTGCACCTGGCCCTCATGATGAAGGAAGGGGCGAATGTGCTCCTCCTGGACGAGCCGACGAATGACCTCGACGTGAACACGCTGCGCGCCCTGGAGGAAGGCATCCTCAGCTTTGCCGGGTGCGTCCTCGTGATCAGCCATGACAGGTGGTTCCTGGACCGGGTGGCAACGCACATCCTCGCATTCGAAGGGGAAAGCTCCGTGTTCTGGTCGGAAGGCAACTTTTCAGACTACGAAGAGAACAAGAGGAAGAGACTCGGGGACGCCGCGGTGGAACCCCACCGGATCAAGTACAGGCACCTTACCCGGGGATAAGCTGCGGGCGGCTATTCGACAAGGCCGTGCGCGATGGCGTACCGGACCAGTTCCGCCCGCCGCTGCGCTCCTCAGGGAGTGAGCGAGATGTAGTTCTCCAGCTGATCGATCTTGTACGCCTGCTGCGAGATGACGTAGTCCTGCTCCGAGAGGAGCGATTTCACCACGTCGCCGATTGAGACAACCCCGATCAGTTTCTCGTCCTTCAGCACCGGCAGATGCCGGATCCTCTTCTCCGTCATGATCGACATGCAGTCGCGAAGCCGCGTGTCCACGTTCACGGACACGACGAGCGTGGTCATGATCTCACCGACTCTCGTGGAATGAGGCTCCCGTCCCTTGATCATCATCTTGCGGGCATAGTCCCGTTCCGAGAAGATCCCGTGGAGCTTGCTTTTGTCATCAGTCACCATCACGGCGCCGATGTTCTTGTCCGCCATCAGCTCCAGAGCCTCGTACACCGTGGCATCCGGGCGAACGGTATGCACCGCGTGACCTTTCGCAGTCAGGAACTCGGCAACGGTTTCCATGGCGGCCTCCTCCCTCTTGGTGAATCGGGTTGACAGGAAAAAGATGGCATCGCCGGATCGATTAGTCAATTCAAAAACAGAAAAGAAGGCCGCCCCGGTCAACGGGATCCAGGGCGGCATACGGTGGGAAAAAGGTCACATCTTGCCCGAATCGTCTGCGGACGGACCGTAGATCGAAGGCACCTTGCCCCCCATCGGGCGCAGGTACGTGCTGAGCTGTCCGCGGTGATGGATGAGATCGAAAAGTGTAAACCAGAGCAGCATCCCGACGGGTCCGGACTGGAACACGGAGCCATCGTCGTTGTAGATGGTGCCGATCTTCTGATCCCAGGCCTTGTCGTCGATGGCCTTCAGCGCCTTTTCGATCTTTGGCAGCATCGCCGGGAAGGCGGCAATCGCCTCTTTGATGGTCCTGGGCGCCGGCATGGGTCCGCCCCGCACCTCACCCGTTTCGGCCATCATTGCGATCAGGGGACCATGGCTTGCGACATGCGCCGCCAGCTCGATTGCCGTCCGCGCCTTGGGATCGGCCCTGAACGTGATATTCTTTTCAGGAACCGCGTTCAACACGCGCTGCGTCGTGGCAGCCTCCATGCCCCATATCTGCAGAAAAGCCTCGCTCTTGCTCATATGAAACCTCCTCACGATTTTGCCGGGCAGGCCATCCCGCGCCGGTCTCCAACGTGCTTAAAGGTAGGCAGGCTGATTGCAGGATATAAGTGGCAGAAATGACTTTCCTCATGGCCGATTCTGCCATATTATTGCGCGCAGGAGGCAGCCATGGCACTCGATGTCAGCGTTCTGATGCTCCAGGGATGTTCATCACTCTCATCGATAGGACCCATGGAGCTCCTTCTCACGGCCGGGAGGATGGGCGAAAACGGGCAGCCCGCCGCAGAGCCTTTCTTCCGTGTGCAGCTCGTCTCCCCCGGGGAGAATCCCGTCATGACGCCAAATGGCTTCCCCGTTCAATGCAACACGACGATCGACAAGGTGAGCCGCACGGACCTTGTCATCATCCCGGCATTCGACGGTGACGTGCTCACGCAAATGGCCGCGAACAAGGCGGTTGTTCCCTGGGTGAAAAAGATGCACCAGGCGGGTGCCGATATCGCTTCCATCTGCACGGGTGCATTCGTGCTCGCCGAAACCGGCCTGCTGGACGGGAAAACGGCGACGACACACTGGATCGCGCAGGACCTCTTCCGCAGCCGCTATCCGAATGTGAGTCTCGCGCGCGACCAGATCATCGTGGACCACGGGCGCATCTGCACGAGCGGCGGGGCCACATCGTTCCTGACCCTCACAGCCTATCTCGTGGAGAAGTACTGCGGCGCCGAAGCGGGGCGCATGATGGCGAAGATATTCCTCATCGACATCAACAAGGG
>PMDT01000268.1 GCA_003154555.1 Spirochaetaceae bacterium | reverse complement strand
CTCCTGTTTCTTGCCCACAAGATACTCCGTTCATGCCGTCGGGGAAAGCATGCCCGCCTCTTCGCCTCTCATACGGAGCCGCGTGGACGCCGGATTCCGGCATTTGACCGCACCGCAAAGGCACCGTATCGTTACCAGGGGGATGCTGAGATGCACGATGTCATCGTGATCGGTGCCGGCGTGGCCGGCCTGGAGTGCGCTCGCGGCCTTTCGAAGGCAGGCGCAGATGTTCTTGTCGTCGACAGGGCGGACAAGCCCGGCGGCCGATGCGCGACGCGGTCATTTGGCGGGCAACCTGCCGACTATGGCCCTCTTTTCATCCATGGCCGCGATGTCCGATTCATCGCCGCGGTGGAGCAGGCGGCAGAAGGCGATTGCCTGCCTGACTGGCCGCTGCGCAGGCTCGGACGCGGCTCCCCGTGTCAGCCGGATGCCTATGCCCCGAACGAAAAGCGCATGGCGCTGCGAGGAGGCATCAACGCCTTTCCGCGAGCCCTTGCCGCGGGCCTCCCCCTCAAACTGAACACCCAGATCGTCTCGATCGCCAGGACCCGGGGCGGCATGTCCGTCTCCAGCGCCACAGGCGAAAGGCTGGAAGGTCGCAATCTCGTTCTCGCCATGGCGCTGGAGCAGACCATGCCATTCGTCGCCGCGCTGGAAGATGCTGAAGGCCGCGACGGCATCCTTGCCCTCCTGCGGCTTTTCATCAGCCTGCCATGCCTCACGGTGATTGCCGGCTACCCGCGCGGCGCGCCGGTTCCGGACTTCGACATCCAGTACCCCGAGGAAGATCATGCCCTCATGCTCCTGTGCAATGAGTCCTCAAAGCGCCCTGGATCCCCGCAGGTGGTGATGACCTACCAGGCCGCGCCGCGATGGTCGCGCGAGCGCATGGAAATGCCAAAGGATCAGTGGGCGCGGGAACTGGTCGCAGCAGCGGCCCGACGCCTCGGCTCGTGGGCGGATTCGCCGGAATGGACGCATGCGCATCGTTGGAGATATTCCCGCCTGGATCGCGCCAACGAGCTCGCGGGCCCCCTCGAGATGAGGGTGGGCGATTCGCGGGTAGGAATCGCGGGAGACCTCTTCTCTCCCGGAGGCGGCATCCAGGCAGCGTGGCTCTCTGGCGGCAAGCTCGCCGAGCGACTCTCCCAGGAGCCTTCCAAGCTCGACTTGTAGGCTTCACTAACGAAAACGGTATATCAAATTGAGCCCGAGATAGGGAAAATGACCTCACCAGGACTCGGTAAATCATTCCCTTTTGAAATAATAACTATTTGTTCTATAAGTAATTAAAATACATACAAGAAAATCCTTGACAGCTGAACTCCCCGGTGATATACCCAGTAAGCGGTTACAGACAGTCATGATCAAACATCGTTTTATGGGCAGAAATCTCAGTTGCACTTGCGACAACGAAACCGTTCTTATGGAAATCGTTTCCGTCACAGGCAACGGAACCGTCCTTTGACAATCAACGATATCGCCGAAATGGCCCATGTTTCGAAGGGCACTGTCTCCCGGGTCATCAACGGCATTCCCGGTGTCGGCGATGACACGCGCCGAAGGGTCATGAAGCTGATCGAGTCCCTGGATTTTCACCCCAATGCGTCGGCGCGGGGCCTTGCGGCGCGGAAGACCAACACGATGGGGTTCGTGATTCCCCATACCGGCAAGTACACGCTCACCAGCACGTTCTGGCCGATGTTCCTCACGGTCGTCACCCAGGAAGCGGCTGCCCGCGGGATCAATGTCCTGCTCTCCACGGCGCGGGCGGAGGACGACGTGGATTCGGCCTTCCGGACAATCCTGCGGGGCCGCCGCATCGACGGCGCGATCATCGGCGCGGAGCAATTCGGGGATAAGCAGCTCGCCGAGCTTCTCCTGAAGAGTCTTCCCTTCGTCATGATGGGTCGCAGCGCAAAGATCTCTTCCTATTACGTGGATGTCGACAATGCGTTGGGTGCCCGCATCGCGTCGGAACACCTGGTGGCAAAAGGCCATTCCCGCATCGCCATCCTGGCCGGACCGGACTGGCTGCCGTACGTGGATGACCGCATCCGCGGGGCGCGGGACGTCCTTCGGGAGCACGGGCTTCCGGACCCCGTCGTTGTGCACTGCTCCTACGACACCGCGGAGGCGGTCCGCTGCGTGCAGGGCATCCTTCTCTCGCGGCCGGCCGTCAGCGCAATCTTCGTTGCCGCGGGGGACCTCGTCGTGGGCACCCTGAAGGCCTGCGCCGACATGGGATTGAACGTTCCGCATGACATCTCCGTGGTGTCATTCGATGATCATCCCTTTTTCGCTCATCTTTCGCCCGGCATCACGGCCGTAGCCCAGCCCATCGAGGAGCTGGGTGCCGCGGCGGTGCAGATGCTCGTGGAACTGATGGCGGGAAGGGAGCCGGAGCGACGGGCGATGATCATCGCCCCGCACCTGGTGGAGCGCGGCTCGTGCGCCGCGCCTCGAGACAGAGAAAACACCCCTCGTTGAGGGGGAAAAGATTCTTGAAGGAGGATTGCGCAATGAAGAAGCTATTTTTCTTCGCGCTGGCGCTGGCCCTGTTCGTGCCGATCGCTGCATCAGCACAGCAGACCACACTCAATTTCCTTTGGTATACGGACGCCACTCAGGCGACGTATGCGACTGACCAGGCAATCTGGGCGAAGTTCAAAGCGGACAACCCTGACATCAACCTGAATCAGGAAATCCTGTTCAGCCAGGCGTATCACCAGAAGCTGTCGGCATACATCGCCGCCGGCCAGATCCCTGACGTGTTCTACCTCTGGCCGTCCCGCCGCGACAGCTCGGCCCTCATCCACGACCAGAAGCTGGCAAAGGACCTGAAGCCGCTGCTGGGCGCCGACTTCCTGAAGGACTTCGTGGCTCCTGCCCTCGATGTGAACCAGCAGTCCTCGAAGCAGCTCTCCGAGCTTCCCCAGAGCTTCACGTACACCTCGGTGATGTACACGAACACAAAGCTGCTTTCGGACCTCGGCATCGCGCTTCCGAAGACCTATGCCGACCTGAAGGCCATGGTCATCAAGCTCAAAGTGAAGAACATCCAGACCGTTCTTCTTCCCGACGGCGACCAGTGGCCCGCCCAGTCGTGCCTCTTCTCCCTTATCTCGGGACGCCTCCTTGGCGATTCCTGGATCGACCAGGTCATCGCGGGCAAGGTGAAGTTCACCGATGCAGGGTTCGTCAACGCCCTGAAGTTCTGGCAGACGATGTTCACCGACGGCGTCATTTCCTGGACGAATATCCAGGAGCCTTACGGCGACGGCCCCGGCCTCTTCGCGGGCGGCAAGGCAGCGTTCTTCATCGACGGCGACTGGAGACAGGGCGCGTTCCTGACTGATCCGTCCACAGGCAAGGCACTGATCGACCCGGCGAAGCAGCCCACCGACTTCGCGTTCCTCGCATTCCCGGCCATCCCGGGTGAGAAGAACCCCGGCGTCGTGTCGGCAATCGCGGGCGTTGGCCTCGGCATCTCGGCCGCCCTCCCCGCCGGCTCCGACAAGGAAAAGGCCGCTGTCCGGCTGCTGAAGTACTACTATTCTCCCGAAGTCATGACGCTCAACTGGGAATCCGGCGCATTCACCCCGTCCCGCAAGGGCCTCACGAGCGACAAGCTGGAACCGTTCAGCACCATGATGCCCAAGTACTACGCGTCCATCGCAAAGACCTCCTACGTTCTCGACGGCGTGCTGGAGCCTGAGGTGTTCAACACACTGAATGCAGGCCTCCAGTCGATCGGGATCGGTGCAAAGACCCCCGCGCAGGTCGCTGCCGAAATGCAGAAGGCGCAGGACACCGTCCTCGCAAAGAAGAAGTAGTTATTCCTGACGATTCGATTCGCGCCGCACGGCGCGAACGGGGCGGGTGTCCGGGTTTCCCCGGGCACCCGTTTTTCATGGCTGAAAAGACCGAAAGCTGGCAGGGAGGTTCTTCATGAGGCGCGGGATCCGCAGCAGGGCCGAGGAGACACGGGCGTACTGGGCAATGATCCTGCCCGCATTCATCCTCTACATGCTCGTCCTTGCATTTCCGATCATTCTGTCGATCGTCCTCTCCCTCAGCAACTACAACGGCGGCCAGCTCTTCGGCGGCGCCCAGCATTGGAAGATCACGGGCTTCCAGCAGTACGAGCGGCTGGTCAATGACCCGCAGTTCTGGCTGGCGCTGAAGAACAACATCTACATCGTCATCGCTTCCATCTTCGGCCAGCTTCCGCTGGGCTTCATCTTCGCCTACCTTATCTATCGCAGGATCGTGAAGTTCGGTGACTTCTGGCAGGGCGTCATCTACATGCCCGCCATCATCTCCACCATCGTTCTGGGCATCATGTGGTCGGTCATCTTCTCCCCGACGGGTCTGATTGCCGACGTCCTGAATAAGGCATATGCCAATTCGTTCAGCCAGTCTCTCGCCCAGATCTTCCACCAGGCGGGCGGGTTCACGGTCAACGACGACATCGTGAAGAAGATACTCGGTGTGAGCGATCCGAAGGCGCTCACCGTCTTCGCCAACCCTGCCGCTGACCTCAAGACCATGCTCCTGACCTACCAGCCCGGCCAGCTCACCGTCATGAGCTCGGACCTCACGAATCTCCTTGCGCGCAAGTGGACACCGGATTTCCTTGCAAAGCAGGACCTCGCGATGCTTCCCATCATGTTCGTGGTGGTCTGGTGCTGGACGGGCATGTACCTGATCCTGTTTCTCGCAAACATGCAGAAGATCGATCCCCAGCTCCTGGAAGCGGCGCGCATCGACGGCGCGGGTGAAGGACAGGTCATGGGATGGATCGTGCTGCCGCTGCTTTCCGGCGTCATCGTGAACTCCGCCATCCTCTGCATTGCAGGGTCGCTCAACAGCTTCGCCCTCATCTGGGCGATGACGCAGGGAGGTCCGGCGCGCGTCACCGAGCTCCTCTCCATCTACATGTACACGAACGCCTTCGTGGGCGCGCCAAACTTTCCGCTGGCAAACGCCATCGCCATGTCCATCGTCATCTTCAGCGTCGTGCTGATCGTGGCCACGAAGCTGGTTGAAAAGCGCTACGGCGGGAAGGAGTAGGGCATGCGCCGCACTGATTCGCTTCCGCGCCGCATCCTCGGCATCACGGGCAAGGTCCTGGCCTATCTCGTCATGGGCATCTTCGCCATGATGACCATATTTCCGATCATCTGGCTCATCATCAACTCGTTCAAATCCAACGCGGAGTACTATCTCAGCAAGCTGGCCCTGCCGCATGGGCTGCAGTTCGTGAACTACTCGGGCGCCTGGAATGTCGGAGACTTCAAGGAGCTGATCGGCAACTCCTTCATTTACACTCTCGGGGCGACCATCGGCATCATTTTCTTCTCGATTCTTGCCGGCTTCGCATTTGCGAAAATAAAGTCAAAGGCGACCCCCCTGATTTACGGCAGCTTCGTCATGGGGATCCTGCTTTCGATCCAGTCCCTGATGGTGCCCTTGTTCATCGAGGTCTCCCAGCTGGACAAGTTGCTGGGCACACTGTTCCAGACCCTCCACCTCCTGAAGTCCGCGGCCGATTTCCACCTCTTCTACAACAGCCGCGTCGGCGTGCTCCTTGTCTATATCGGGTCAGGACTGCCCATCGCGCTCTATCTCAGCACCGAGTACGTCAAAGCCATCCCCACCGCGCTGGTGGAGGCTGCCCGCATCGACGGCGCCGGGTACTTCAGGATATTCCGCGGCATCATCCTTCCCATGTCGGTGCCCATCGCGACCACCGTGGCCATTCTCAATATCACCGGCATCTGGAACGAGTTCGCGCTGATCAACATCCTCGTTTCCAAGACTGGATTGAAATCGATCCCTCTCGGTGTCATGCGATTCTCCGGCACAATGATGGCCGACTATGGCAAGCAGTTCGCGGCGCTGGTCATCGGCATGGGGCCGATGCTCGTCTTCTACATCATCTTCCGCAAGCAGATCACCAAGGGCGTCTCCGCGGGCGCGATCAAAGGCTGACGGCGTATGAGCTTCGGTCATTTCGACGACGCGCGGCGCGAATACGTGATCACACGGCCCGACAC
>PMDT01000181.1 GCA_003154555.1 Spirochaetaceae bacterium | reverse complement strand
TCTTCACGTTCAACGGCGACTGGCAGAACGCCGGCTACGATTCGGGCATGCCCGGAAACGTCGGGTTTTTCGTGATGCCGCCCGCAAAGGCCGGTGGCGGCCCCGCGGCAATGTCCGCTCCGCTCACCTATGGAATCGCCGCAAAGGCGAAAAACGCTGACGCTGCCGCGTTCTTCCTCAACTGGGTCGCCTCGAATCAGAAGGCCCGGGAGATCGACGTCGCCATCGGCGGGTCGAACCCCGGCGGGCCGGCGAATGCCACGATGCCCGCGGTGGCCGCTGGCTCGGTCACGAATGACACGCTTGCAGGCGGGCCCGTGGTGGGCAAGGCCGGCAACTCGATGGACTTCATCGCCAACTCGACGAGCTCCATCTTCGCGCAGGGCTGGACCCCCGAGCTCCAGAAGATGGTCGGCGGCAAGCAGGACGCCGCTGGACTCCTCAAGGCGGTTCAGGCAGAATACATCAGAGAACTCGCTCAATAGCGGTGACGGCCGCGGGACGACTCCTGCGTCTGCCCGATCGGTGGTGACGACGATGACGACGCATGACACTCTCCCCGCGGCCCCCGCGCTCTCCCGGCGGACCTCCCCCTACAGGATGGTCCGCCGCCGGGAGAAAACCATCGGCTGGCTCTTCGCGACGCCGGCCCTGGTGATGTACGCGACATTCGTGCTGCTTCCGCTCCTGTTGAGCATCCAGTACTCGTTCTTTCGATGGAACGGGATAGGACCCATGACCTGGGTGGGGCTCAAGAACTACGCGACAATCTTCCAGGTTCCCAACCTGCTCGGGAGCATCGTCAACGCCTTTGAGCTGGTCGTGTTCTTCAGCTTCATCCCGGTGGCCCTCGGGCTGGTCGTCGCGAGCGTCGTGCACCGCGTGGCGCCCGGGCGGCTGGGGGCGGCGGCGCGCACCATCCTGTTCCTGCCCCAGGTCATCCCTCTCGTCGCGGCCGGGATCATCTGGGGCTGGCTGCTCGCCCTCCCCGGCCTCATCAACCAGATCCTCCGTGGCATCGGGCTGGGCGCGGTGACGCGCGCCTGGCTCGGTGACTTCGGCTGGGCACTCCCCGGAGTCGGCGTCATCGGGATCTGGGTCGTGCTGGGGTTCTGCACCGTGCTCTTGCTGACGGGGATAACGAAGGTCGATCCGGGTCTTTACGAGTCCGCGCGGATAGACGGCGCCGGCTGGTTCACGGAGTTCGTCCGGATCACCGTCCCGCTCCTCCGCCAGGAGATCGGGGTGTGCCTCACCGTGACGGTGATCGCGGCGCTTGCGGCATTCGACATCGTCTATGTCACGACGGCCGGTGGACCCGGCAACGCGACGGCGGTCCCCGGCATCCAGATCTATATTCTTGCGTTCACCGAACAGCGGATCGGCCTGGCATCCGCCCTGGCCGTCATGCTCATGGTCCTGGTCCTCGTGGTCATCCTTCCCATCCAGCGCCTGAGCAGGGAGATACCGTGATGAAGGTGGGACGCAGCGAGCTGGTGACCGGGCGGGTCCTTCTTGTGGGGTTGATGGTGCTCACGATCCTGCCCTTTCTCAGCATCTTCACGACCGCGCTCTATCCGTCGGGAACCGTGCCGAGCGGGATCGGATGGCCTGCGCATCCGCAGTGGGGCAATTTCGTCCAGGCATTCAAAGTGGCGAACATGACGGCGCTTCTCGCCTCGAGCACGTTCATCGTGATTGCCGTGGTGCCGGTGTCGCTCGTCATTTCGACGATGGCGGCGTTCGCCATCGGTCTCCTGCGCATCTCCGGCGCGCGCCTGCTCCTGTTCCTGTTCGTGTTCGGGCTGACGCTTCCTTTTGGAGGGATCATCGTCCCGCTCTACTACCTCGAGCGATCCATGGGGATCTACAACACGCGTCTGGCAATCGTGCTGCCCCTGATCGGCCTGTACATGCCGTTCGCCGTGTTCTGGATGCGCGCGCATTTCGTCAATATGCCGGTCGACATTTCCGAGGCGGCCCGCCTTGATGGGGCATCCACGTGGGGATTGTTCCGGCGCATCCACCTCCCGCTCGCGCGGGCGCCGATCTCGTCGCTGGGAATCCTCATGGCGGTCTGGACGTGGAACCAGTTTCTCCTTGCGCTGGTGCTTGTCGAGGACCCCTCACAGCGGACGATGGCGGGCGCGCTGGGAGCGTTCCAGGGCCATTATGCAACCGATGTCCCCCTCCTGTGCGCCGGCACGATCCTCATCCTGGTGCCCACCCTCGTGATCTTCGTGCTGTTCCAGCGCCAGATCATCGCCGCACTGCTGCAGGGCGCGGTGAAGGGATGACCGGCACGTGGGTCGGGACCGGGAGCACGCCGCTCGACGCGGAATGTCGACGGGACTTGACAGGCGCTGCCGTGTGGGCTCTTTAACGTAGGAGAACAACCGATGCCCGCACACGCACCCACAATCTACGATGTGGCCAGGAAGGCTGGCGTCAGCGTCTCCACGGTTTCGCGCGCCGTGAATACGCCGCATCTGGTGCAGGAAGAGACCCGCCGGAAAGTCATGCGCGCCGTGGAGCAGCTCAAGTTCGTGCCCAAGGCGGAGGCATCTGTCCTGGCCCGGAAGCATGTCGGCAGCATCGGGGTGCTTCTCCCTTTTTTCACCTCGCCATCGTTCGTGCAGAGGATGCGCGGCGTCGCGTCGGCCCTCTCCGCCACGAAGTTCGAGTTCGTCGTCTACACGGTCGGCTCACGGGCGCAACTGGACGAGTACCTCGACGTCCTCCCCCTCTGGAGACGGCTGGACGGCCTGATCGTCATGTCGATGCCCCTCTCCGACGCCCAGCGGCGCCATCTCCAGGCGCACGCGCTTGAAATTGTCTGCGTCGAGTTTGCGCAGGCTCACTTCTCTTCCATAGACATCGACAACCACGAAGGCGGGAGAATGGCGGCGCGCCACCTCGCGGTAAAAGGACGTCGGCGATGCGCATTCGTCGGCGAAGTGGGCGTTCCCGAGCATATCATCCACCTGAGTGACCTGCGTCTCGACGGCTTTCGCCAGGGTCTCCAGGAGAGGGAGCTGGACCTGCCTGATGAGTACGTCAGTCGCAAGCCCTACAGTCGGGATGTCGTCATGCGCCAGACGGAAGACCTCCTTGGCCTTTCCGCGCCCCCCGACGCGATCTTTGCCTACTCGGATCTTCACGCTGCCGACGTCCTCCGCGTCGCCCGCGCCAAAGGGATGCGCGTACCGGACGACCTGTCGATCATCGGTTTCGATGGCACCGATGTAGCAGATTTCCTCGGGTTGACCACGATCGACCAGCGCCTGGACGAGTCGGGCCGGCTTGCCGCGGAAATGCTGATGTCCCGGATCTCCGATCGCAGCCGCCCGCCGCAGAACACCCGGTTGCAGCTGAACCTGATCGAACGCGGCACGACGTAGGGAAGGGGGATCGTTGACTCTGCTCTGCCACCATGGTATCTAGCATGAAAGCAGTTTCATGAAAGTTCTTTCATGAAACTGCGGCGCAGTCTTCCGCATGCGTCAGGAAGGCGCACAGGAGGTACGGTGAATGAAAGGCGACGTCATCCTGGTGGAAGAGCATCACCGAAAGGCAGCCGGCGTGATCGTGCCCGCGATCATCGAAAAAGTGAGAACAAAGCCCGCGAGATACGTTATCAGTGTTGCCGGTGAATCGGGCAGCGGAAAATCCGAGACCGCGAGGGCGATTGCAGAAGAGCTGTCGAAGCTCGGCGTTCGATCGGTCATCCTGGGGCAGGACGACTATTTCATGCTTCCGCCGCGAACGAACGACGCCCGAAGGAGGAACGATCCTGAGTGGCTCGGACCACATGTCGAGGTAAACCTGGATCTCATGGAGAGCAGCCTGAGGGCGGCGGTCGAGGGGGCGACCGAGCTCACCAAACCGCTCGTCGACTATGACAACGACCGGGTGGGAGAAGAGAGGATCAGCCTGGAGGGTGTCGCGGTGGTGATTGCGGAAGGAACGTACACATCCCTGCTGAGACATGTGGACACCAGGGTCTTCATTGCCAGGAGTCGTCGGGACACTCTGGAGCACAGGATGAAAAGAAACCGGGGCGGCGAAGCGCGGGATCCTTTCGTCGAGCAGGTGCTGACGCGGGAGCATATGATCATCGCAGGACATCGACATCTCGCGGACTTCGTCATCACGAAAGACTACGACGTGCAGGCGATGCCCTGATCCGAGGCGCGACGGTGAAGAACCAGGTGCAGCTCATCACCTATCCGGATTCGCTGGGCGGAAGCCTGGAAGCGCTCGACCAGGTGCTTCTCACGCATTTCCCGGGCCTCTTCGATGGCGGCATTCACATTCTCCCTCCGTTTCCTTCCTCCGGCGACAGGGGTTTCGCGCCCCTGACCTATCTCGAGATCGAGCCGCGTTTCGGCGGTTGGGAGGACATCCGACGGATCAGCCGTCATTCGGAGGTCATGCTCGACCTGATGGTGAACCATGTCTCCCGGCAGTCGGCGTATTTCCAGGACTTCCTGAAGAAGGGCCGCCGCTCGCCCTGGGCAGACCTCTTCATCACGCTGGACAAGATATGGCCGGACGGGAAGCCTCTTCCTGATGACCTTTCAAGGATATTCCTGAGAAGGCCGCTCCCGTTTTCCCGGTTCAC
>PMDT01000015.1:9054-18063 GCA_003154555.1 Spirochaetaceae bacterium | reverse complement strand
GTCCACCAGCACGAAGCTGCCGGTCGAAAGACCAGGCGCCAGGAGGACATCTGCCATGAGCTGCCGGGCAAACACGGTGCTCCCGGCTCCGATGATGGCGACACGGATCGGCCGCGCGTGTTTCGCCGGTGCGACGGCGCTGTCCCGCTGGCCCGCGCTCCCTGTCGCAGCGGCGACGGTTGCGCTCACGGTGTCGGAGAAGCCGATGTCGATCGCGCCCAGCTCGCGGAGGAGCAATTTCAGCGTGAGACTGTGGCCGCCAGGGGCGAGCACTGTGCCGGCGAGACGGAACACCATGGCGACACCTGCGGCGATCGGGAATGGCTTTTCTTCCGTCACGCTGTCCGCGGCGCGCGCGGTCCCGTCGGGCAGCACCAGGAAAAGTGACGAGGCAGGATGGCTCGTGCCGTCGACGTCCAGCCCGTACACGCGCAGGAGCGTGCCGCCGCCGATCGCGTTGCGCAGGAGGAATTGGAAGCTGTCCGTGTCGTTTGCAAGGCTCTTGCTGACGTAAAGCCTCTTCAGCAGGAACTGGGGCAGGGTCGCCATGCATGCATTGTAGGAAGCTCCCGCGCGCGGCGCAAGCCCGGCCGGCGTTCGTGTTGACCGCGCCGCACACCGCGGCTATCATGCGCCATGGCCGGATACCCGTTCAGCGATATCGAAAAGAAATGGCAGAAATACTGGGAGGACAATAAGACCTTCCGGGTGACCGAGGACCCGTCTGTTCCCCGGGAGAAACGGAAGTACGTTCTGGACATGTTCCCCTACCCTTCGGCGGCCGGTCTTCATGTCGGACACCCCGAAGGCTATTTTGCCACGGACATCTACTCTCGCTACCTGCGCATGAAGGGATACCAGGTCCTCCATCCGATGGGTTTCGATTCCTTCGGCCTGCCGGCGGAGAACTACGCGATCAAGACNNCAGAATATCGCGCGCTTCACGTCGCAGATAAAATCCCTGGGCTTTTCCTACGACTGGGATCGATGTCTCTCCTCCTGCGAGCCGGAATACTACCGCTGGACGCAATGGATATTCCTGCGCCTCTGGGAAAAGGGGCTCGCCTACGAGGCCGAGGCGCCGATCAACTGGTGCCCGTCCTGTCTCACGGGTCTTGCCAATGAAGAAGTCAAGGACGGTCTCTGTGACCGCTGCGGCACGCCCGTCACGCGGCGCAACCTGCGCCAGTGGATCCTGAAGATCACCGCCTATGCGGAACGGCTGCTGGCCGACCTCGACATGCTGGACTGGTCGGAATCGCTGAAGCTCATGCAGACGAACTGGATCGGGCGGAGCGAAGGGGCGAATGTCCGCTTCCCACTGGAGAAAGGCCCCGATGCCATCGAGGTCTACACGACGCGCCCTGACACGCTGTTCGGTGCCACCTACATGGTGCTCGCCCCGGAACATCCGCTCGTCGGAAAGATCACGACGAGCGCCCAGAAGAAGGCCGTCCAGGACTATGTCGCCGCCTCCGCGATGAAGTCGGACATGGAACGCACCGAGCTCGCGAAGGACAAGACGGGAGTGTTCACCGGAGCATACGCCGTGAACCCGGTGAATGGCAAAAAGATACCCGTCTGGATCTCCGACTACATCCNNGACGAGCGCGACTTCGCCTTTGCGAAAAAGTTCAACCTGCCCGTGATCCAGGTCGTCTCGAAGGACGGCAGCATCCATGAGCTCATGGAAGCAGACCCGACGGAAGGGGTGGCGGTCAATTCGGGCGAGTTCGACGGCATCACCACGGCGGCGTTCAAGACGAAGATCGTGGAGTGGCTGGAGAAGAAGGGCATTGGAAAGCGGGCGGTGAACTACAAGATCCGCGACTGGATATTCTCCCGCCAGCGCTACTGGGGCGAGCCGATTCCTCTCGTTCACTGCCCCCGGGACGGCACGGTTGCGGTGCCCGACGACCAGCTTCCCCTGCGGCTGCCGGAAGTGAAGACGGTGGTGCCCACCAGCACCGGTGAAAGCCCCCTGGCGGAGATACCGTCCTGGGTGAACACCACGTGCCCGAAATGCGGCGGCCCGGCGAAGCGGGAAACGAACACGATGCCGCAGTGGGCGGGCTCGTGCTGGTATTTCCTGCGCTTCCTCGACCCGAAGAACGAAACCGCATTCGCCGGCAGGGATGCAATCGACTACTGGATGCCGGTGGACCTGTACGTCGGCGGCGCGGAGCACGCGGTGCTCCACCTCCTGTACGCGCGNNTTCATGCGCCTCATCAACCAGGGCATGATCCTGGGCGAGGGGGGCGTGAAGATGTCCAAGAGCCTCGGCAACGTCATCAACCCCGACGACATCGTGCGCGATTTCGGCGCGGACACCATGCGCATCTACGAGATGTTCATGGGCCCGCTGGAGGTCTCCAAGCCGTGGTCCACGCGCGGCATCACCGGCGCGAAACGCTTTCTGGAGCGCATCTGGCGCATCACCGAGCTGCCGCTCACTGACGCGCAGCCGACCGAGCTGCTCCTGCGCGTCCTGCACAAGACGATCAAGAAGGTGAGCCACGACACGGCACGGCTGGAGTTCAACACCGCCATCGCGCAGATGATGATCTTCCTCAACGAGGTATCCGGCCTCCCGGAGATGCCCCGGTCCCTCTGGACCCCCTTTGTGCTCCTGCTCTCCCCGTATGCCCCTCATCTCGCGGAAGAGCTCTGGGTGCGGCTGGGCAACGCACCGTCCATTGCGCGGCAGCCGTGGCCGGCCTGGGACGAGGCCTATACCGCCGAAGAAATGGTGGAGATCGTTTTCCAGATCAACGGAAAGATACGCGCCAGGGAGAGCCTCCCGGCGGGTACGCCGGAGGAAGAGCTGAAGGCGAAAGCACTCGGGCACGAGCGCATCCGCGCGCTGCTCGCCGACACGCAGATCAGGAAGATCATCGTGGTGCCCGACAAGCTGGTGAATATCGTTGCGGCCATCTGACGCGGCGGCATCCGTTTTTCGGACGCGGCAGGCGCAGCTCTCCTCGTGGCTGGCCGCGGCCGGCATCCACGCCTGCGTGATCGACGATTGGGAGAACCAGCGCTCGAACAATGTGCGATGGCTCTGCGGGCATCCCATGGACGGGTGCCTGTTCGTCTTCGCGTCGGGGAAGACCGTGCTCGTGCCATGGGACGTGCCCATGGCGGAAGAGCGCAGCGCGGTGGACCAGATCATTCCCTACGCGTCTTTCCGCCGCTCCTGGCGCGATCTCCTCACCGCGGTTCTCCGCCAGAACGGCATCGACGAGACGCCCGGCAGGAGCTGCGAGCTGCCCTCCCGCACCTCGTGGCTGCGCTGGAAAGAGATCAGCGACGATCTTCCCGGCGTGCGGATCCTGCTCCGCACGGACGGTTTCGAGTCATTCATCAGCAAGGCACGGCAGATCAAGGACGCCGCGGAGATTGCTGCCATCGAAAAGGCGGCGGCCATCACGGACGCGGTCATCGAGCTGATCGAGGCGAAGCTTTCGGCCCCGGGGGGCGCCGACAGCGTGCGGGAAATCGACATGGCGCAGCTCATCGAACGCGAAGCCCTGGGGCTCGGCGCCGAGGGGATCGGTTTCGAGACGCTTGCTGCCGGGCCCTCCCGGAGCTGGGCCATCCACGCATTCCCCGCCTGCTCGGCCGGCCCTTTTGCTTCACAGGGCCTTTCCATCCTGGACTTCGGCGTGAAGGTGGACGGCTACTCCAGCGACGTCACGCTGACGATTGCGCGGGGCAGGCTTTCCCGCGAGCAGGCCAGCATGATCGGACTGGTGCAGGATGCCTACGGCGCGGCGATGAAGGCCCTGGGACCCGGCGTTTCCCCCCAGGAGGTGGCGCGGACGGTGGACGGGATTTTTGCCGCCGCGGACTGGACAATGCCCCATGGGCTGGGTCACGGGCTGGGCCTGGACGTGCATGAATCTCCCGCCGTGCGAAGCCAGGGCGACAACCTCGAACCCGCCTTCATTCCGGGAATGGTCTTTACGGTCGAGCCGGGCCTCTATCATCCCGACCACGGTGGCGTGCGCTGGGAGAACGACGTGCTCATCACTGCGACGGAAGCCCGTACGCTGACTCACGCGCGCATCATAAGAATCGCCTGATTTTTGATTCCCGCCGCGCCCGCCCGGTGCCGTTTTTTTTTCATGGTCGCGCACAACGATCAGCTCGTGCTCACCGACACTCAATCTCACCATGTCTCCGTGCCCCGAAAAAAGGGTATGCGAGCCGAGCGACACGTCCGCAAGCTCAAGCCGCCCGTCATCCCCTGTGTTCAGGGCGGGCCGAAAAGGGCTCTCCAGGAACCACGCACCCGTCGACAGATCGATGGCGAGGCTGCGCCTGGGCACAAGGTCGATATCCCAGGCGCAGAAATCGCCATGGGCGAGCTTGTCTGTGATCCCGTCCAGATCGAGGTCCCAGGGATCTTCCTCCCGGTCAAAGTACTCCGCGAGCCTGCCCGCATTCACGCGGGAAACATCAAAACCCCCCGAAAGGAGCTTCTGAAGCACGAATGCAATGGGACCGTCCTGCCAGGCAAGAGAAAGCAGCACGCTATCGCCCTCTTCCGTGCAGGACAGNNGGAAAAGCAAGAACCGGCGTGTTGCCGCTTTTCGGGCAGAGCGCCCCAACGCGCGACTGGCCCGGCAGGGCTTTCATCGTTTGAAAACGCCCTTTGGCGTCCGGCCAGACGATCAGAAACCACATGCGGGGAAACACGGCGCGCCAGTGCGTCGGGACAGGCGGGAGCAGCACCGTCACCTCCGCTTCACGGTCGACCAGGGAGCAGGAACCCACGCACAGGACGAGTGCGACAGCCGCGATCGTCTTCATGCAAGGGAGGACGGGCCGTGCTTCCATGGTGCTTGACGAGCCGCCGCCATCCCCCTACTGTCACAACGTTCAAAGCCACCCGCGCGCAAAAACACGAGCCGGCCGGTAGTCCGGCTGCGCAGGCTCCCGCCTGCGTCAGTAACCTTCCTTCCCAGGATGTCCCGCGCGCGGCGATTCTCTTTTCGACCTGGGGAGGAAGCAATGTGCCTGACGGTGCTGTTCGACGGCCAGTTCTGGATCGGAATCCTGGAAGAGGAATGCGCGGAAGGCCTCCGCGTGCATCGCCATGTCTTTGGCGCGGAGCCGCCGGACCGGGAAGTGCTTGCCTTCGTGCGCTCCATCGATCAGGGCGTAATCCTTCCGGCGGAACCGGGCGCGCCCGTTCCGCTGCCGAAGACGCGCCTCAATCCGAAGCGCCTCGCGCGCGAGGCTGCCCGTGCGACCGCCGCGCGGGGCATCTCGACAAAGTCCCAGGACGCGCTTCGGCGGCAGATGGAAAATCAGGCGGCGGCGTCCCGCGCGGAGAGCCGCGAAGAACGGGATGCCGAACAACACCGGCGACGCGAGATCGCGCGGCAGAAAGCGTTGAAGAGGCATCGCGGCCACTGATTCGTCGGTCAGCCTTCGGCAGCGGCGCCGGGCTCCACTGTGCCCTGTGGGGAGAGCTGGACTTTGTAGAGCGCCCGAATCTCGTTGAGCATCTGGATGGTGCGGGCGGATCGAAAGTCCGGATATGTCCACTCCAGCGGCTGGAAGCTTCCATGCCTGTACAGGAGGGTGATCTCGGCATAGATGCCGTCATCCAGCGGTATCCTGTGCGCGCTCTCCTTTGTCGTTGCAAGTGAGAAGCGCGACAATGCCATGAGGCCGGGATCGAGATTCACTTTGCGCCGTCCGTCCTCCTGAAATAATTCCTCGAGCCGGTTGGCTTCCTGCTTGAGGCGCGCCAGCACGGACGGATCCACGAGGCGCTGGAAGGAGAGGAAGAAGCGCTCGATGGGCTGCCCCATCTCGTCGTCGTAGTAATGGGTGAAGGTGAACTCAACCGGCGCTGAGCGGTAGTCGACGGGGCCCCACCGCGCCACGAGCAGGGAAACGAGCTCGTCGTCCCTCCCCGGGCGCGAGGAGAGGATGCCGACGACGAGTTTTTCCGCTGTGAATGCTCCCGCGCGTGCCATGGGGTGCTTTTTTTCCGCCCAACGTTGCGTCCACGGTGAGTTTACCGTATAATCCGTCCCGATGGAAGGATCGCCCGACTACCAGGGGCTGCTGGACGCGGCGCTGGAAAAACGCAGGGGATGGCTGGAAACGGTCCAGATTCCGAAACTGAAGGAGCTGCTCAGCGCCTTCGAGTCGCTCTTCGAGGGCGTCGTGGCGATGCTTATCAGAAAAGGCCTGCTCCGCGAGGACCCCTACAACTACGAACAGGCATTCACCGACATCACCCTTCCCAAGGACGAGACGCTGCCCGAATTCGAGAACTCGGATGAAGTGAGCTATCGCCTGGCCGCCTATCGCCGCCAGCTTCGCTTTGTCTCCACGGAGTATTCCATCGACCTGGAATCACTCGGGCTGGGCCGGCTGAAGAAGATCTCGTCGTTGATCTCTTACATCAACTGGCTGGAGCTGGGCGAAAGCTCCAAAAGCCCCACCACCCGCGCCTTTTCCAAGGCATTCATGAAGGTGCGCATGGGCCAGGACACGATGGCATCACAGATTCTGAAGGACTCCGAGATGCAGCTCGTGCGGACCACGCACGCCATTCGCGCGGCGCTCGCCGATCTCATTGCATACAGCCGCGAATCGTGGAAGGCCGGGATACGCCGCTTCCTCTCCCCCTCACTCCTCGCGTCCAACGGTGAGACGCGCGTGAAGAAGGACGAGCTGCTGAAAGAGATCCGCCGCGCCTTCGCGCAGAAACTGGCCGGCAAACCCTGGTACCCGTCGCTCGCGGAGGAGATGGCTGACGACGAGCTGGCCGCGGACAGCGCGGAGCGCAAGCAGAAGATACTCGCGTCGCTCGTCGTGGCGGAAATGGAAAAACCCAGGACCGCCGTCGCGCAGGATGGGCGTTCCGTTCTGATGGAAGCGGTGCGCCTCCTGAGCCGTCCGCACGAGGATCTCGCCACGGCGATCGCGGTGCTGGAGGAGAACGAGCGCCTCCTGCACGACTCGCGCGGGGCATCGGGGGGATGGCTGAAGCGCATCTTCGGCGGCCCGGGGACGCCGGCGGACGACCACTCCTACAAGGTCCAGTACGCCGAGCCGGGCGCTACCACGCCGAAGACCGAGGTCATCGACCTCACCGCCTTCTCCGCGGAGGTGGCGAAAAAGGCCAGCCTCCTCGCGTCCCTCATGGCGGGAACGGGCCCCGCGGTGCGCCGGCTGGCGTCCACCGCCGAAGAGCAGCTCGCGACATTCGTGGACAAGCAGCTCAACGACCTGCTCGTCATCCACCGACGGCTGGGCTGTCTCAACACGATGTTCCAGGCCCGACTGGTGCAGGAAAAGAAGACGGCGCGCGGCATCAAGATCGAGCTCCTGACGCTGAAGAACAGCATCGTGAAGGCCAACCAGAGGCGGCATGACTACACTGGCGCCCCCGCCTCGTAGGAGCTCATCCACCGGATACGCGCATGAGTGACGGATACTTCCGCGAGATACTTGGCGTGGGGCGCGAGGCCACGCGGGAAGAGATCCGGCGCGNNTGGCGACCATGACGCTCACGGAAGCCTACTATGCTCTCATGGCTTCCGAGCCTGCACCCCCTGCCACGGAAGCCACCGCACCGGCCAACAGCACTGCCCCTGCTGACGCCCTCGGCCTCCACCGCGACCACGCCTACGCCTNNAGCAGGGCTTCATCAATTTTTCACTGGCGATCCACGGGGTGGCGGAAATCAACCGACAACTGGCCGCCGGCCGTGCCGAGCGGCAGACGAAACGCTACAGCGCGGCGGAGGACATCGCGGCAAGCCTCGCCTACCTGCGGGCGGCGCACGGCTACTTCACGCGGGTGATCGAGCAGCACGCAAAAAGCGTCTGGATGGCCGACGCGCGCATGAAGCTGCGCCGCATCGAAAGATTCACGACGATCTATCGCAGGATACTGGCCAACATCGCGCGGCGGCCTGCGCCGTAGCCGTGAGGTGCGCCGCGGGCGGCCTCAGGAGCCCCGGTAGGTCCCGAGCACGCGCAGATCCTCGCTCACGGCCTTCAGCTCTTCCACGATCCGGGAGAAGACCTTCACGTCGTCGGGTACGTCCACGTCGACGTAGAACTGGTATTCCCACGGTTTTCCGTGGATGGGCCTCGACTCCAGTTTTTTCATATTGAGGCCCCGGTCCGCGAGCACCTGGAGTGCATGAAAGAGCGCTCCCGGTCGGTCGGCGACGGCGAAGCACAGCGACGCCTTCATCGGCCCCCGTGCCCGCGCCTCGGGAGGGAGCTCCAGCTCTTCCCGCGCAATGATGAAGAAGCGCGTGTAATTCTGCACGTTCGTCTCGATGCCCTGCTTCAGAAGCGTAAGCCCGTAGACGCCGGCGGCATCCGCGCTGGCAATTGCCGCATTTTCTTTCGAACCGGTATCGGCGACGAAACGCACGGAGCCCGCGGTGTCAAAATAAGGGACCCTCTCCCATTCCGGGTGCGTGTCGAGGAAATGCGCGCACTGCGCAAGACCCTGCGGGTGGGAGTAGACGCGCCGGATGTCGCTGAGACGGGTGCCTTCGAGCCCGATGAGATTGTGCACGATCCTGATCTTCTGCTCCCCGACGATGCGGATATCCGGGTAGTGGAGCATCAGGTCGTAGTTCTCGTGGATGGAGCCGGTGAGCGAGTTCTCGATGGGGATCATCCCATAACGCGCCCGCCCCTGCAGGACGGCATCAAAAACCGCGCTGAACTCGGGGACAGGCAGCGCCTCCACATCGGCGGCGAACCAGTGCCGGATGGCGTGCTCCCCGAAAGCGCCGCGTTCCCCCTGGAACGCAACGGTGACGACGCCGGCAGGTGCGCCCTTTTCCCCTGCTCCCCGCACGGCAGTCGGGGCACTTTTTCCGTTGCCCGAGAGGCCGGCAAGCTTCGAATGGGAACGGGTATTCTCACCCTCCGGCAGCCGGGCCAGCTCCTTGCCCAGCACCGGAGCAAGGGCCTCGATGTCGCGCATGAGCTTTTCGAACTGGTCCGGATACA
>PMDT01000015.1:4654-8950 GCA_003154555.1 Spirochaetaceae bacterium | reverse complement strand
TTGAGGAGCACCGGCTTGCCCAGGCTGCCGACGCGCTTCAGGAGCTCAAAGTTCTGCATGTTGCGGGCGCCGATCTGCAGAACGTCCACGTAGTCCTTCATGAGGTCGGCGTGCTCTGTCGAGACGATCTCCGACACGACAGGCATGCCTTCCGCCTCGCCGGCCTCCTTGAGATAGGCCAGCGCCTCCTCGCCGAGACCCTGGAATGCGTAGGGGGAGGTGCGCGGCTTCCATGCCCCGCCGCGGAAAAGCACCGCGCCGGATTCCCGCACGAGGGCAGCGATCTCCAAGGTCTGCTCCCGCGACTCCACCGCGCAGGGTCCGGCGATCACCACGATGCGCAGGCCGCCGATGCGCACGGGGTGCGCCGGGTCGCCCAGGCTGATGATCGTGTCATCCGGGCGGAACTCGCGGGAGGCCAGCTTGTACGCGGAGGTGATCGGGATGACCCGCGCGACACCCGCGAGCATCTCCACCTCGCGCAGATCCACGCTGCCCTTGCCCACCGCGCCGAGTATCGTCTCCTCCTCGCCGACGATCTCGCGGATCGTATAGCCGCGCGAGACGAGAAAATCCATGATGCGGGCCTTGTCCTGGTCCTGGATCGTGCGCTCGAGCACTATGACCACGGGAACTCCTTGCTCCGGTCAGGCCGAACGGGGATTGCCGATGGTGACACGGTTCCTGCCATTTTCCTTGGACTGGTACAGCGCGCGGTCGGCTTCGCGGATGATCTCCGTCGGGGCATAGGCGGATTCGGGATCGAACTCGGTCACCCCCACCGATATCGTGACATGCAGCGGCTGTCCGCCGTCCGAGCTGGGAAAGGCGAATCCTTCCACCCGCTTGCGCAGGCGCTCCGCCACGACCAGCGCGCCCTTCGTGTCGACGGCGGGCAGGATCACGGCGAACTCCTCCCCGCCGTAGCGGGCGGGAAAGTCCACCTGCCGTATCGACTTGCAGAGCAGGCGCGCGATCTCGCGGATGATCCGGTCACCCTGGAGATGGCCATAGGTATCGTTGAATATCTTGAAATGGTCGATGTCGAACATGACGAGGCTGAACGTCGACTTGTACCGCCGCGCGCGTTCCAGCTCTTCATCGAGGGTCTTTTCGAAAAAATGGTGGGAGAAAAGACCCGTCATGCGGTCCGTGGTGGCCTGCCGGAAGAGGCTCGCATTCTCTATGGCGATGGACGCGAATCGCACGATCCGCGTGATGTACTGCACCTCTGAAAGACCGTAGGCCTGCCCCGTGCCCGTGGGCGGAAGCAGGAGGATGCCTATCGAGCCCTTGTCGGTGCGCAGCGGCACGATCACCTCGGTGCCCAGCTTCTCCATGCGGTCAACGACGTCCTTGTCGGGGAAGTTCTCGCGGAAGTAAGAAAACGGGATCTGGCTGTATTCGTCCTTGTCGAGAAACGCAAACACCGGCTGCAGGGACGGGAGGGAAAAACCGAGGTCCTCCTTCTTCACCCCCTTGTACGAGATGACCTGGACAGCGCTTTCATCCATGTCACCGGGCAGGGCGAATGTCGCCGTTTCGATCTGGTACTTCGACACGAAGCTCCAGACGACATTCTTGATGACGTTTTCTATTTCGAGCTGGGCAGTGATCTGGAAGGCGATCTCCAGGATTTCTTTCAGGTCCTGGTTTTCCCGATCAAGCGGCACTTCCTGGAGCTCGTCGACAAGTCCGCTGCTCATAGCGCGTGAGTATACTCCTGTCGGCGGGTCTTGCCAAGAATTGAACGCCGAGGCCCCGGGGGCCGCTAGACCGCGTGAAACTCCGGATCCATGGGATAGAAAACCAGGCCCGACACGGGCTTGGGATAGAAATGGGTGGACTTCCGCGGCATCTTCTCGTCGTTCTCTGCGATGGTGATCACGTCGCGGAGCGCCGTGGGGTTGAGGATGAGGGCCACCTGCATCTCCCCGGAGCGCACCTTGCCCAGCGCCTCGTCGACATCTTTCGTGTAGGCGATGCTGGTAGAGAGGCTCAGCTGCTCCTCCGTGATGCCGAGGATCTGCTCGAGGATGAGGGTGTTCAGGATATTCACGTCGAGAAGCTTCCATTCTGACGAGGTGTCCAGCCGCACCAGCTCTTCGTATGCCTCTTCGTCGCGGAGCGTGAGCAGGTAGTAGCCGTTGGTGTTGGTGATGTAGGCGCCGAAGGTGTGCTCGCCCGGCCCGACGTCGCGCAGGTCACGCAGCCAGCGCCGGCGGATCTCCCCCTCGTCCCCGTCGCGGAAGACGTACTTCTTCACGTGGAAATGCTCCAGGATGTCGGCGCCCAGCTTGAAGAGGCTTTCGACCTGGATGCCGTGGAGCATGCGGTGGGTCGGGAGGATCGTGAGGCCCTCGTGCTCCGAGTTGACCAGGAACATCATGATGAACTCCCAGGGCGCGTCGGGTCCCGCGTCGGGGAAGCGCTTCCTCATCTGGTCGCGGATGGTAAGCATGGTCTGGTAGCGATGATGACCGTCGGCGATGTAGATCTTCAGGCGCGACATCGTGCGGCGCACGATGTCGCAGGACGCCGGATCCGTGAGCCGCCACATGCGGTGCCGGACCCCGATCGGCTCCTCGTGAAAGTCGATGATGGCATCATCCTTCACCTGCGCATCGAGCACGTTGTCGATCACGTACGCCTTGTCCTGGTAGAGACCCCAGATGTACTCGAACTGCGTGTTCGTCGTTTCCGTGAGACGGATGCGGTCTTCGAGCGGCCCCTTGAGCACTTTCTCGTGGGGGAGCACGCGCCGCTCCGTGTAGTCGCGCAGGCGCACCGCGCCGATGAATCCCTTCACCTTCTTGCGCCCGATGTCGGGGAGATCGAACTCCTGCTCGTAAACCCAGAATGAAGGGCGCGCCGTGGAGCGCAGCACGCCGTTCGCGCGCCATTGCCCAAGAAGCGCACGTGCCCGCGTATAGCGGTCATGACCGTCCGCGTCGTCCGGTTCCTCCTTGTTGAGGATGAGACGGATGACGTTGTTGGGGTGCTGGGCATAATAGGCGTCCTGCTGGGCCGGGGATATCACGTCGTAGGGCTGGGAGAGGCACAGGCCGAGATCGGGCACGACGCTCGGATCGTAATGCAGCGCGCGGAAGGGACGCACGTCGTTGATGCTGTCGGGCACGGGCAATTCTCCCTGCGCGGCACGATAGAGCAGATGCCAGCGGCGGTCAAGGAGGCGCAAAGGGCGCAGCGCATCATTGACAGGGAACGCGGAGGTGGTTCACGATCCGTGCATGCAACGCGCCGGGAAATGGGCAACGCCATGAAGGTCCTGCTGGTGAACACCAACCTCATGCAGCCGCCCGTCGCGCCCATCGGCCTGGACTACCTTGCGGACAGCGTCCGTGCGGCGGGCCACGAGGCATCCCTTCTCGACCTCTGCCTCTCCTCCGATCGGGAGGCCGACATCGAGAAGGCATGCGCAGGCGCACCGGACATCATCGGCTGCACGATCAGGAACACGGACGACTGCTACATCGCGGGTGGCTCTTCGTTCCTTCCCGGCATTCGGGAGATCGTCCACGGGCTCCGCGACCGGACGGATGCACCGATTGCCGTCGGTGGTGTCGGGCTTTCCCTCATGCCGGAGGGCATTGTCGAATACTGCGGCGCCGATTTCGGAATCGCCGGTGAGGGTGAGGATGCCTTCGTCCAGCTTTTGGGCGCGCTGGGAGGCGCATCCGAGCTCGAGCAGGTGCCGGGTCTCGTTTTCTGGGACGAGGGTGGTCTTCAACGCAATCGACCCGTCGACGTGCTGCTCGATCGTCTTCCGCCGCGCACCCGGTCCTTCGTGGACAACCGGTGGTATTTCGCGCACGGCGGCCAGGCCGGCTTCGAGACGAAACGGGGTTGCCCCATGGCCTGCATCTACTGCGCGGACCCCGTGTCCAAGGGAAAGCGCAGCAGGCTCCTGCCGCCGCGCAGGGTCGTGGACGAGCTGCAGGCGCTGCGGGGCCAGGGCATTGACGTGCTGCATACCTGCGACTGCGAGTTCAACATCCCGCTCCTGCACGCGCAGGAGGTCTGCCGCTCCATCATTGACGCGGGGCTGGGAGATGGGATCCGCTGGTATGCGTACTGTTCGGTGGTGCCCTTCGACGCGGAAACGGCCGGGCTCATGCGCCGTGCCGGCTGCGTCGGCATCGACTTCGGCGCCGACAGCGGGAGCGCCGAGATGCTGCGGCGGCTCGGGAGGCATTTCACGCCCGCCGACGTGGAGGAGACGGCCCGGGTCTGCAGGGAAGCGGGCATCCCTTTCATGTACGATCTGCTGGTGGG